>VYDA01000255.1 GCA_009843665.1 Caldilineaceae bacterium SB0675_bin_29
TGATCGACCGAATCATGCAGGGTTACGTAACCGATTTTGTCAAAATCGGTGTGCCCGGCGTCTACTACTGGCCGAACTTCAACATCGCCGATTCCGCCATCGTATGCAGCGTAATCGCTTTGGCAGCCGTCATCCTCTACCAGGACATTCAGGCCTCCAGGCAGGCTGAGGAGGAGTCCATCGAGATCGGCGCAGCCGGGTCATCGGAAGCCTAGCCAAGGGAGCGGGTGGACAGCGAGAGTCAGGTCGTGCACCGATTCACCGTTCCCCCGTCTGCAGCCGGCCAGCGCCTGGATCGCTGGCTGACGGACCAGTTCGAAGAGGAGAGCCGCAGCGCAATCCAGCGCTGGATTGCGGGAGGGCTGGTCACCGTCGATGGACTGCGCGCCGGGAAGGCCGGATTGCCCCTGGAAGCCGAAGCTGAAATCAAGGTCGCGGCGCCACCAGCTCCGGTGGCATCTTCACTGCGGCCTGAAGACATTTCTCTTGACATCATCTTCGAAAACGACGACCTGCTCGTCATAGACAAACCGGCCGGACTGGTCGTCCATCCGGGGCCGGGCCACGCAACAGGCACCCTCGCAAACGCAGTTCTTCACCATTGCCCGCAGTTGGAGGGCATAGGGGGAGAGAAGCGGCCTGGCATCGTGCACAGGCTGGACAAGGGCACGTCCGGCGTGATCGTTGTGGCCAAGAATGACGCGGCGATGCGCTTTTTGCAGGAACAGTTCGCCGGCCGGACCGTGTACAAGGAGTACCTGGCGCTGTTGGAGGGCAGGGTCGAGCCACCGCGGGGCCGCATCGACGCGCCGATCGGCCGCCATCCGACAAGGCGGCAGCGCATGGCGGTGTTGCCGGCTCGCGCGGGACTGGAAGATACGTCGCAGCCGACGGCATCAGCGCGAGAAGCCGTAACCGAGTACGAGTGCCTACAGGTCTACGAAGACCAGTCAA
Organism: Caldilineaceae bacterium SB0675_bin_29; assembly: GCA_009843665.1. Classification (GTDB taxonomy): domain Bacteria; phylum Chloroflexota; class Anaerolineae; order Caldilineales; family Caldilineaceae; genus Bin5. Next base: position 955 of record VYDA01000255.1, read on the forward strand.
GCGGGCAGACGGCCCGCTTTTCGCTGGTACGCGCCGTTCTGCTCACGGGGCGCACACACCAGGTACGGGTCCATTTTGGCTGGCGCAAACATCCCGTGGCCGGCGACACGGAGTACGGATATAAGCGGAGACGCCTGTCGCTGACGCGCCCATTTCTACACGCCCACAAGCTGGGCATCCGACTGCCCGGAGAGGCAGAGCAGCGTGTGTTCGAGTCGCCGCTGCCCACTGAGTTGCAGCGTATACTCGACAGGCTGGGGGAGTGACGCTATATGATCGACAAGCTTTACAAGATCGCCGAGGGGCTGAACAACCGCTTCCAGGACGGGGACGATCCTTTCTATATCGTCACGCGGCTGGCCGAGGAGTGCGGCGAGGTGGCCAGCCAGGTCAACCATTTCGAGCGCAAAGGTGTAAAGGCGCTGAAGCTGGGACCGCCTGACCGGGCCGCGTTCGCAAAGGAACTGCAGGACGTGATGCGGGCCGTGGTGCAGCTGGCGATCCACTACGAGCTGGAGGCGGAGTTGGAAGCGTCGGTCGATCGATCCTATCGGGAGATAGTCATTGAGGGCATTGTCGATCCGCTGCCGGAGGAGATGGAAGGCCGAAACGACTGAACCTCATCATGTTGGTTTGTCCGAGCGGCCATCCTGTTCCTTCCCTATACATACAGTGACAGGCCGGTCAATCCATCAATTCCGGCTGTATCAAGAGAATCCCCGGTTCCATCCAACACACGGGCGGCCCGATCAAGACAACCAATCTGCGACGGCCTCTCTTTCCTCGAGAAGCTCCTGACCACTGGCCGTAATGGCGGCGCGGTCGAAGTCGGTCAGCGGCAGCCCTTCCACGATCTGGTAGACACCATCCTCAACTGTCACGGGATAGCTGAATATCACGCCGGCGGGAAAGTCGTAGGCGCCGGTGCCGGGAATGCCCATGCTGACCCAGTCGTCCTCGGTCGCGCCTCCGTACCAACTCTGCACGTGGTTGATGCAAGCGTTGGCCGCGCTGGCCGCGCTGCTGGCGCCCCGGGCCGCGATCACGGCGGCGCCGCGCTGCTGTACGGCGGGGATAAATGTCTGTCTGATCCAGGAGAAGTCGGCGACGACGGCTGCTGCCGGCTGGCCGTCGATACGGGCATGGAAGAGGTCGGGATACTGGGTAGCGCTGTGATTGCCCCAGATGGCCACATTTTTGACCGTGTGGAGCGGCCGCCCGGTCTTCCTGGCGAGCATACTCTGCGCGCGATTGTGATCCAGGCGGGTCATGGCGGTGAAGCGTTCCTGGGGCACGTCGGGCGCGTTGTGCATGGCGATCAGGCAGTTGGTGTTGGCCGGATTGCCGACGACCACGACGCGGACGTCGGATGCGGCGTTGTCGTTGATCGCCTTACCCTGGGTGACGAAGATAGGGCCGTTGGCGCTGAGCAGGTCTTTGCGCTCCATACCGGCGGTGCGGGGGCGGGCGCCGACCAGCAGGGACCAGTTGGCTCCGGCAAAGGCAACGTCCGGATCATCGGTCAGGATCGTATCGGAGAGCAGGGGGAAGGCACAGTCGTCCAGCTCCATTGCGACGCCTTCGAGCGCGCCCATCGCGGGCGGAATCTCCAGCAGCTGGAGGATAACAGGCTGATCGGGGCCAAAAAGGTCGCCATTAGCGATGCGAAAGATGAGGGCATAGCCGATATTGCCGGCGGCGCCGGTTACGGCTACACGAATCGGGTCATTCATCACTCTAGGGTCTCCAAGTGCAGCAGGGGGCGAAGGCCTCCTGCCTTCATTGATCTGTATCGGGTGGACTCTCGGCAAGATCCACCGCCATTTCATACTGGCGGTCGAAAACGCGAAAGCCGAGCGAGGCGAATACCGGGTTCAGACGGCTGTCTGCCGGCTGGTCCATAAGCGTCAACCTGGCATCGACGTAGCGAAGCTGGAGAGCTTGCAGCAGCGGGCGGGCGGCGTCCTGAAGGTTGGCCTCCGGATCGACGGCGATGTCGAGGATCCGAAGGCGGGCTGCCGGCTTGCCCCCGGCCGGTACACCGGACGATGACGACGGAGAAACCAGCACATAGGCGACCGGCTGGCCGTCCCTGGCCGGGATGGTGAGGCCGATACAGCCGTGCTGCTCCACGTAGTTGAGCAAGCTGCGGGCGCGGCGCTGCCAGATCGTAGGCAGCTCGTGCCAGTGGTAGAATTCGCGCAGAATCCGGGCCGGATCGGTCTCTTCCAGGCGCTCGAAGGGAAGCGGAAGGGGGCCCTGGCGGGGATCCCGCTCCCACAGCAGCAGCTCACGCAAGCGCTTGAAGCCGACCTGGCGATACACGGAGCGGGCGTGGTCGTTGGAGACCAGCACCTCCAGCAGGATGCGGCGAACACCGCGCTCGATCGCGCGGCGCTTGAGATGCTCCATAAGCTGCCTGCCCCAGCCGCCGCCGCGATACGCCGGGTCAACGCTGAGGCCGCCGCACCAACCTTCGTCTCCGCGCACGGCCAGCAGGGCAGCGCCCACGCCCTGCAGCCGCCCCTCCTCCTCCGCCACCAGGACAGCACAGTCTCCAGGGTCGATATTGGAGCGGTGCAGATGCCCGAGCATGCCAGACGGGTCCATCTGCATATTGTACCGGTAGTCGGCGAAACCGCGGTTGAAGCCCTGGCGCAGGGCCTCGATCTCAACCGCGGCGCCGGTTACCATCGTGGGCTCTCGCTGCGCAGGCAAGTCGGAAGGGCCTCCTAAGGTCAAGAGTCAGCTAAAGGTACGGATGGCTGGACAACTGTTTGCAAATCTACTGGGCTCGGGCCACGAAGTCGAACTCCACAATGAACTCTTCGCCGACGTTGGCGACACTTGGGACTTCAGGAATCGTGAGTTCAAAGTCGTCCAGGACAAGGATGGTGGCGGCGCTGCCCCGCAGTTCAGATTCTGAGATAACCTGCAGGGTCACGATGAAGAGCACTGGATTTGTCACTTCGCGAACGGTCAGGTCTCCCGTGACTTCAAACTCGACTTCATCACCGACGGCGACGGACTCCGGCATTCCTGTAAGCTCGGTCGAGCTGAAGGTGATGAACTGGTAGCGGTTTGACTGCAGGATGAAGCGACGGATGGCGCCGTTGCGGCGGTCGTTATCGGTGACGAACGTTCCGGCCTCGATCTGGATTGGTCCGATGACGCTGGCGGCGGGGTTGGCCGCGTCAACTGTTATCTCCCCCGTAATCGCGTTGGTTGTGCCGATCACGGTCTTGGGCTGGCCGAACAACTCTTCATCAATGCTGAAGCGCGCCTCCGACTCTTCGGGCACGATCACAAATGTCTGGCCCGTGCCGGGCATTTCTGCGCTCTCGGCTGCCGATTCCTCCTGCGGTGCGGCAGTGGGCGGGGGTTCTGGCTCTGGTTCAGGCGTGCTGGTCGGCTCCGGCTCCGGCACGGGCGTATCCGTGGGCTCCGGCATCGGTGTGTCGGTCGGTACGGGTACGGGCGTGTCCGTTGGATCGGGCTCGGGCACCGGCGTTGCCGTTTCGGCGGCAGCCGGGGCTTCCTCCGCGTCCGAGGCGGGAGCGTCTGAACCGCCGCATGCCGCCAGCAGGAGCGCCGCAAGCAGTACAAAGATGATCAGCCTCAGGTGGGGAAGGGAGGATTTGGACGAGTCAGGGCACATTGTTGCCGTAGCGGGGCTTGATTTCTCCGAAGGTCTTTCCTGTTCCATCGATCAGACTCCCCCCATCCCAGACGGATGACTATTGCCGCGGCCGCGCACGTCGACCGCGCTGGCTGCGATGACCTTTCCTTCCATTGTGAACCGCATTGGGAAGTTTGGCAAGACCGGGGCACTGCAGTCAGCTATCGCTGGAATCCGCCCTCCGCATAGCCGGTCAACTCCACGTAGCCGCGGCCGGCGACGGGCGCGCCGTTCATTGTGCCGCGCACGACGGTGGCGCCTTCATAGTAGGAGAAGGTTACGTCCATCTCCTGATCGTCGATCTGCGGGTGGATCGTGAGGTCGATTCCATGCTGGGGAAAG
>VYDA01000228.1 GCA_009843665.1 Caldilineaceae bacterium SB0675_bin_29
GGTGATGGTTACGGCGAAGCGGGCGGTGGTGAAGTTGACGAGCCAGAGCGGGCGTTCGCCGCTGATCCGCCAGATGATGTCGTTGATGAGGCCGTAATCCTGGTGGAAGATCCAGCGGGCGGCGGTGGCGATCACGATCGGGGCCATGGCCCAAGGCAGCAGATTGACGGCGCGGGTGAAGTTGCGCATTTTGAAGCGCTGGTTGAGCAGCTCGGCGATGGCCAGCCCGAGCACGACCTGCAAGGCGACGGAGGTGACGGTAAAGAAGAGGGTGAAGGTGAGGGTTGCGTCGACGTTGGCGTCGCGCGTAAGCGCCATGTAGTTGTCAAGGCCAACGAAGTCGAAAGTGCGGCGCACGGGGCTGTTGTCGAAGAAGCTGATGTAGAAGGTGCGCAGGAAGGGATAGACGGATGTGAGGAGCCGCCACAGAACCACTGGGGTGACCAGCAGCCAAGCCAGAATTATACGCCGTGTGCTGAGGTTCTGTTGACCGAACAAGGGTGGAACACCAGTTGTCAGTGGCCAGTGATCAGTGGTCAGTTGCCGGTGGCCAGTGTTGACGCTGGCCACCGGCAGTTGATTGCGGGTATCAGCCCAGGTCGCGTTCGAGGATTGGGTTGATCTTGTCCATGGCGGCCGTGACCGCTTCATCGAGGCTGACCTGGTCGGTGAGGTAGGCGTGAACGTTCTGTTCGGCGGCGTCGTAGATTTCCTGGATGCTGGGGGTAACCGGGCGGGCCTTGACAAGGCCGCCGGCCTCGGCCAGATCCAAGAGGAAGGGCGAAGAGGGCGCGAGATCCTGGACTTCGGGGTCGGCCCAGAGGGAGACACGGGCGGGAACGCGGCCGCGATAGATCTGCTGCTTCATGACATCGGAGCGTGCGGTAAAGCCGACCCACTCGGCGGCCAGGTCCTGGTTAGGCGAGCTGGCAACGGCGGACCAGCCCCAGCAGCCGGTGATCGTCTCGGCGTTGTCCGGTCCCATTGGCGGCAGGAATGCGGAAACCTGATCAGCCCAGAACTCCTCGTTGGTGCGCATGGCGCCGAAGAAGCCGTCCCAGCACCACCACATGGCGTACTTATCGGAGAGCCAGCCCTGGAAGACGGAGCTATAGTCCTCCTGCGGGGCAGAATCGGGGGCGATGTTGTGTTCGGCGTAGAGCGCCTTATAAAAGGCGAGCGCTTCGCGGGCGCCGTCATTGTCGAGGTTGTTGATGGCGCCGCCGCCCTGATTGGTCCAATGCTGGATTTCGTTGCCCAGCTGGCCGCCGATCGTGGCGGAGAGGGCGATGCCGTAGATACCTGCATCCTCATCGGTGAGAGCTGTGCCTACTTCGACCAATTCGTTCCAGTCGGTGGGCGGAGAGACGCCGGCTTCCTCGAAATAGTCGGTGCGATAGAAGAAGATCTCGGTGTCGTTGCCCCAAGGAATGCGGTAGAGCACGCCGTCCCAGGAGGAAACATCGTGGATCAACGTCTGGGGCCAGTCATCGAGGTCGATGTCATAGAGTTCGACGACGGGCTCGAGAGGGGAGAGCCAGCCGGCGGCGCCGTAGATGGCGGCCTGGAAGTCGTCGGAGTGGAAGGCGTCGGTGCCGGTATCGCCCGATGCCAGTCGTGTCGTCATCATCTGCTGCCATTCGATGTAAACAGCCGGCGCGACTTCATAGTTGACGATGTTGCTGGTCTCTTCCTGATACTGGTCGATCACACCCTGGAAGAAGTCATTGCTGTCGGCCCAATAGACGATGTTCAACTCCTGCGGTTCGGCCATGGCCTCTTCGCCGCCGGTCCCTTCCGCGGGCGCGGCAACGGGCGCGGCGCAGGCGCTAAGCGCGGCGAACGCGGCGCCGGCGCCGGCTGTCTTGAGGAAGGCACGACGGGAGACGGGGCGCGACAGGGAAGCGTGTGCTTTGCGGGTCATGGAGTTCCTCCTGGATTGGAAAGGGAGTAGGGAAGGATCGCTTGTCTACAATATGTAACTGCAGGTCAGGTAGTTGGATGAAGGTCTGCGGTTCACGGCATGGATCGAACGATGTTTGGGGGTCAACGTTGTGTGAAACATGCTGTGGACCGGTCGCTGCATCTTAGCAGAGACACCGGAAGCGCTGCAAACTCTGTTTTTGAGGCCATAATGAATTGTCGCTGCATCCGACAGAGATAACTGTCAGGGATCATCTCTCTTTACAGAGGAGGACGGGGACATACTTTGGGCTGCGCTCCCACTGCTGCTGATGCGATACGTTCTGGTACAATACGGCACCAAATTCCGTCCATCTGTCATCCAGACGCGGCAGCCAGATGATTACCCCCTTCGCCCTACAGTGTGAATACGCCGTCGATCCGGTGGGCGTCGACACGCGGCAGCCGCGCTTCAGCTGGCTACTGCATGCGGAGGCGCGCGGTCAGAGGCAGTCGGCCTACCGGATTCTGGTCGCCAGCAGCGAAGCTGAACTGCTGGCCGGGGTCGGTGACAAGTGGGACAGCGGCCGTGTTGCCTCGTCGGAGATGGCGCACGTGGAATATGACGGTGCGGCGCTCGTCAGCAATGAACGCTGCTGGTGGGCGGTGCGGGTGTGGGACGGGGAGGGAGCTGCCGGCAGATTCAGCGCGGCGGCGGTGTTCAGCATGGGGTTGTTGAAGGCCGGCGACTGGTTGAGCAGTTGGATCGGCGCAGCGGACAGGACGGTCCCGGCGCCGCTGCTGCGACGGGCGTTCACGGTGGACAGACCGGTGCGGCGGGCGACGGTCCACATGGCGGGGCTGGGCTATGGGGAACTGTATGTGAACGGCTCCAAGGTGGGGCAGAGCGTGCTGGATCCCGGGAATACGTATTACAACAACGACCAGCCAGTTGCTTTGGGTTCGCGCGTGCTGTATGTGAGCCACGAAGTGACGGAGCTGTTGCAGCTAGGCGCCAACGTTTTCGGCGTTATGCTGGGTCATGGCTGGTACAGCGCGGAGGATGACATTCCGCCGTCGCCCAGCCATCGCACGCCTTACGGGGACAGGCCCAGGCTGCTGCTGCAAGCGATCATTGAGTACGCGGATGGCGGGCAGATCAGCATCGTTTCGGACGGCGCGTGGAAGGCGGCAGCGGGCCCGATAACGTATAACGATTTCAACAACGGTGAGCGTTACGATGCGCGCCTGGAGAGGCCGGGTTGGGACTGCCCCGGTTACGACGACGCGGCGTGGCAGCCGGCTGCGGTCTTGGAGGCGCCCGGGGGCGCGCTGGTGGCTCAGAGTATGCCGCCGGCGCGCGTGATCGAGACGCTACCGGCGGTTGAGATGACCAGCCCAAGCGAGGGTGTGTATATTTTCGACCTGGGGCAGGTGATAACTGGATGGTGCCGGCTGCGTGTGCGGGGACCGGCGGGCGCGACGGTCACGCTGCGGCACGGGACCTGTTTGTACGCGGACGGGACGTTGGACGCGCGCAGCAATCTGTGCAATGCCCCGGATTCGGAGGAGGCGTACAGGCAGGGGACCGGGCGCGACGGGGGCGTACATCATAGCGCGCGGCAGACGGACAGCTATACGCTCAGAGGCGGTGGTGTCGAGGTATGGGAGCCGCGCTTCATGCTGCACAGTTTCCGCTATGTGGAGGTTACCGGCTATCCGGGCGCGCCGGCGCTGGATAGCGTGGAGGGGCGGGTGGTGCACTCGGCGGTGGGGACCGGGAGCCGTTTTCGCTGTTCGAACGAGCTCTTCAACCGGATTCACAGCAATGTACACTGGACGCTGCGGGGCAGTTTTCAGAGCATTTCGCAGGACGCGGCCGACCGCTCGGAGCGGGTGGCGTGGCTGGGCGATCCGGGTTTTATCGCCGAGGACTATCTTTACAACTTTGAGAGCGCCAGTTTCTGGGCGAAGTGGCTGGAGGACATCGCTGATGCGCAGAATGAGGACGGCGATGTCCCGGTGGTGGCTCCGCTGCACTGGCGCAGGACGATGGACGCGTATCTGCGCTGGATGGACTGGGCGAGCACTTATCCGATCTTTGTGTGGCAGGTCTACCGACATTACGGTGACATGCGAGTTCTGGCGAGGCATTACGGTCCGCTGAAGCGGATGATGGCGTTCTACGGCGGGCTGGCGGAGGGGCATATCATGCGCCATGGGCTTGGCGACCACATGGAGCCGCAGGCTGACGGGACTTCCAGCTTCAAACCGCTGCATACGCCGATGCCGCTCACATCGACGGCGTATTACCAGCACTGTATGTGGATCCTGGCGCAGGCGGCGCGGGTGCTGGGCGAGGAAGAGGAGGCGCGGCGGTACGGCGCGCTGGCCGGGGAGATCAGGGAGGCGTTCAATCGCGAGTTTCTGGACAAGGAGACCAACCAGTACGGTGGCGGGAGCCAGACGGCGAACGCGGTGGCGCTGCAACTTGACCTAGTGCCGGCAGAGAGGGTGGAGGCGGTTGTGGCCAACCTGGTTGAGGATCTTCGCGTGCTCCAGAACGGGCGTCTGACGACGGGGATCATCGGCACGGCGGCGCTGGAGAATGCGCTGCCGCGTTTCGGGCAGGCGGAGGTAATGGCCGGGCTGATGTCGCAGACGACTTTTCCGAGCTGGGGCGAGCAGATTGCCAAGGGCGCGACGACGGTGTGGGAGTCCTGGAACGGCGACCCGGAGGAGGAGTTAAGCCTAAACATGAAGATGTTCTGCAGCACGGAGGTCTTTTTCTACCGTACGCTGGCTGGAATCAGCCCAACGAGCCCTAGCTACCGGACGATCGCGATCCGCCCCAGTGTGGTCGGCGGTGTGACCGATGTGGACGCCAAGGTCGAGACGCAGTCCGGCTCGGTGGTGTCGGCTTGGCAGCGCGAGGAGGGGACGTTTGCTCTGCAGGTGACCGTGCCTGTCAATGCGACAGCCGAGGTCAGCGTGCCCAAGTTGGGGTTGGGTTCGGTGGCAATCCAAGAGGGTGGAGAGACAGTTTGGGAAGAGGGCGTGTAC
>VYDA01000592.1 GCA_009843665.1 Caldilineaceae bacterium SB0675_bin_29
CCGCCCAGAACTGCAGCAGTTAGTAGTCAGTAGTTAGTAGTCAGTGACGGCGCTTTGTCTGGCGGAAACTGGAATGGTAACTGACCGTGGCATGGGTGCCTCTAGAGGCATAAGAGAGTTCGGCCCAATATTGGGATGCACGCTAGTGGTGGTTGTGCATAACGAAGTAGGCAATTTAATATCGCGGTTGAAAGGAACGACAGAATGCGAACCCTGGTGTTTTGCGACGACAGCGCCCATCCGGCCTCTTTGACGCGGGATGGATTGACTGCCCTGGAGGACTGCGGACTCGAGTTTGATTGGGTGGAGGAGCCCTCCGGCTGGCGGACCGAGAGTTTGCATCAGTACTCGCTCGTCATCTTCTCCAAAGCCAACAACCGTTCGCGGGTAGACCATGAGCCATGGGCCACAGAGGAGACCGGGCAGGCATTTGTCGAATACGTTGACGCCGGCAACGGTATCCTCGTTCTGCATTCGGGAACGGCCCTCTACGACAATTCCCCCTCTCTTTGCCGCCTGATGGGTGGGATTTTCACAGGCCACCCGGCGCAGTGCCCGGTGACGGTTGCGCCGTGCGAAGGCCATCCGCTGACCGCAGGCAGTGCACAGTTCACGCTGATGGACGAACATTACATGATGGAGATGAACGATCCCGATGTGGATTTGTTCCTTCATTCTGAATCCGAACATGGCAGACAACCGGCCGGCTGGGCCCGCACTCAGGGCAAGGGCCGCGTCTGTGTCGTGACGCCCGGGCACAACCCGGAAGTCTGGCGCCATCCCTCTTTCCAGACCTTGTTGCGCAACTGTTTGTCGTGGTGCGCACCGGAAGGCGAGCGCGGAGAGGAGCAGTGACTATGACCGCCCTAATGTTACCCCGCAGGCGGCTCGGCCGCACTGAGCTAGAGATTCCCGTAATTCCGTTTGGCACGCTGGGATTCAGCAACAGTTTCGGTTTCGTCAGCGACGAGGATGCCGTCGCTCTGATAAGACATGCGATATCCTTGGGAGCCAATCACTTTGACTGTTCTCGATGCTACGGGGATTCGATGCGCAAGCTGGGCCTGGCCCTGCGCGAGATCCCACGTGAGGATGTAATCATCACGGGCCGGCTTTGCTGTCACTCGGATGCGCCCTGGGGCGGCTATGGCGGTGCAGGGGAAGCGGACTACTCAGCTGAACGGGCGGTCCGCGACGTGGAAGACCAGTTGGAGCTGCTGGGGACGGATTACTTTGACGGGGTCATGATCCACGACCCCAACAGGATTGAGCCCACGCTGGCCAGAGATGGTTCGCTTGCAGGTCTGTTGCAACTTAAGGCACGCGGCCTGGTTCGAAACGTAGGGTTTGGAATGGAACCGCACGACTTCCACTTACAGGCAATTGCGACGGGGGACGTCGATCTGCTCCTCTGCTTCAACGACTATAATCTCGTCCGGCAGACGGCCGCGGACACGATACTGCCTGCCGCTGCCGCCGCCGATGTGGGCGTCTTGAACGGTTGGTCAATCCTGCGCGGACTGCTGACGGGGGTCGACATTGACGAGGTCAGGACGCGGCGACGCCACCGGGGCAACGACGACGCGGAGGCTGCCCGCGCTTACTGGAACTGGTGCCGGGAGGAACAGATCGATCTACTGCAGCTGGCGATCCAGTTCTGCTTGCGAGAAAAGCGCATCCATGGAAACCCGATAGGCAGCCTGAATGTAGAACAGTTGGAGTCCAACATTCGCGCCGCTACGACGCCTCTGGACGACAGCGTTTGGACCAGGTTTCAGGAAGAGTTCGGCGTCGAGGTTTGATCGTGAGGATTGCGGCGCAATTCAGTCATTCCGCAGGGCAAGTCGTGTTGCAGGACAGTTCGACAGAGTATACGCGTGAAGCCAGCTCAGGAGGCAAGCAATGACCCAAACACCACCGCCGGTGCCGCGCCGCCGGCTCGGCCGGACTGAACTCTCAATACCCGTCATTCCCTTCGGTACGCAGGGGTTCGGCAACCACTTCGGTTTTGTCAGCGACGAGGACGCGGTTGCCCTGATCAAACATGCGGTTTCGCTGGGCGTGAATCATTTTGACTGCGCCCGCTGTTACGGGGATTCTCTGCGCAAGTTGGGTCTGGCGCTGCGCGAGATACCGCGCGAAGACGTCATTGTCACGGGGCGTCTCTGCTGCCACTCGAATGCGCCCTGGGGCGGCTACCGGGGTGACGGCGAGCCCGACTATTCGGCCGAAAGGGTGGTCCGGGACGTAGAGGACCAGCTGGAGATTCTGGGCACTGATTACTTCGACGGCATGCTGATCCACGACCCGAAGCGCATCGAACCCACCCTGGCCAAAGACGGCACGCTGGCCGGCCTGCTGCAGCTGAAGGCGCAGGGGGCGGTGCGAAACGCGGGATATGGAATGCGTGAGCACCATTTCCACCAGGAGGCGATCGCGACCGGCGACGTCGATCTCATCCTGTGCTTCAATGACTACAATCTCATCCGGCAGACTGCGGCGGGGACGGTTCTGCGCTCGGCGGCGGCGGCCGACGTCGGCGTGATGAACGGCTGGTCGATCCTGCGGGGGCTGCTGACCGGCGCCGACATCGACAAGGCCAGAGAGCAGGGGCGTTACAGGAACGACGAGGACGTGGACGCGGCGCGGGGCATTTGGCAGTGGTGCCGTGAAGAACAGATTGACCTTTTGCAGCTGGCGATCCAGTTCTGTCTGCGAGAAGATCGCATTCACGGCAACCCGATCGGCAGCTTGAACACGGCGCAACTGGAGGCGAATATACGGGCGGCGGCGACGCCGGTGGACGACAGCGTGTGGGCGAGGTTCGAGGCGGAGTTTGGTGTCGCCGCGTAGAAATAGAGCGGGGTTTCCGCGCACGCAGCGGTCTTGCAGAGGTAGAAGGGCCTGCAAATGTTGTTTGACTTGAAAGAGAGCACCGGTCTACAATGCCACCGGCAGGGCTGGGAGGGAGTATTTTCCTGACAGTTACCGACGAATCCAGCTAGTGGCTCGTTCCTTCGGCCACTCACCAAATCCGTTTTCGTATTCCGCATTCGTACACACTTGTCGTGAAGGACTTTACACAAGGAGAACTACGATCATGCAGAAGCAACGTTTAAGCAGGCGCGGATTCCTGACTTTGGCGGGCGCGACGGGCGGTGCAGCAGTTCTGGCGGCTTGTGCACCGGTGGCAGCGCCGGTTGACCAGGCGGCAGCTTCGGATTCGGAAGAGGCGATGGCAGATGTCGAGCCGGTTACGGTGCGGGCGTGGATGGGCGAGCGCTACACGCCAACGCCATGGACCAGCCGTTCTGCGGAGAACCCAATCGTCATCAACGCGCCGCGTATTCTCGCCGAGCGCTACCGGGAGGAGAACCCTGGAACTGAGATCGTTTACGAAGAAGGTGCCGCGGGAGAGGACGAGTTCGCTTGGCTCACTGCCGGTGCCGCGGCGGGGACGGCGCCGAACCTGGTGCGCAGCGCGCACAATTTCGCCGTCCAGAACGGTTGGGCCGTGCCGATGGACGACTACCTCGCAGAGCCCAACCGCTACGCGCCGGAATATGATTCGTGGAAAGACGTTTTCTGGCCCAACTTCATGACCTCGCTTGTTCAGCCGGATGGGAAGATCTACTGCGCACCAATCGACAACATCTGGCCCAACATCCAAGTCGGCCTGGCCTACAACAAAGACTTGCTCGATGAACTGGGCCTGGATCCGCCAGACACATGGTCTGCCGAAATGGAGGTTGCCAAGGCTTTGAAGTCGGCCGGCGGCGGGTTGGCTCCCTGGCCGCCCGAGGCAGCTAGAGGCGACCTCTTGGCTTTAGCGCTCCAAATCATGCCATCCATGATGCAGCAGGTCTGCCCTGATATGGACCTCAACGGGGACTTTTTCGTCGGTATCGAAGAAGCGTTGCCAGCTTACCGCGCCGGTATCATCGGACCTAACACGCCGATCTATAAGCGCGCCTTTCACGAAATGTACGAATTGGCCAGCTACTGGGTTGAAGGCTTCAACACCGTCGATGTCGAATTGCTGTGGCGCCAAGGAAAATTGGGGTTGCGCTATACTGGTACGTGGGAGTTCTCGCAATTGGCCAACGATCCCAATATTACTTTTGAGCGCGGCTTCCTGCCACCGCCGCTGCCCAATAGCATGGACATTCCGGCGACGGACACAACGCCTGGCGCCGCCGACCCGCCGCGGACGACGGCCGGTGATGGAACTGTACCGGGTGAAGTGCTGAAGGCCGAACAGGGATCGGAGTTTGTTGCGATGGCGTCCTCGACTGAAAAGGACGGCAACCTGGACCAGTCGATCGATGTCTGGATGTTCATCACGGAACCGCAGAACAATGCTTTCATGGTCAACGAGAACCAGTCGCGCATTTCTTCGGCCAGGGACGCCCCGCTCGGATCGATTTGGTCGGAGATCGCCACCTTCAAGTTGCCGCTGTACGATTACACCATCGTCTGGTGGGGCCAGGGCTGGTACTGGGACAGGGACAACTTCATGCGCTGGCGGCCGATTTTTGTCGAATGGATTACGGGCCAGATCGATGAAGAGACCTTCTTCCGGCGGCAGGAAGAGGAGTTTGCCGCCGGCGCGCAGCGTTATGAGGAGATTCTGAAGGAGCAGAGCGACGACAGCTAGGAGTCAGAATGAAACGGTGGTCAATGCTCTGGTCCGGCATTGGCCACCGCCCTCGAACTGCCGGATGCGGCTATCGGTGTAGACTACCCGCAGGCGTAAGTAGGCGTGCGCGATATCATCGGGGCATTCGACCAACCCAGAGCCCTTGCTGAGTGAATAAGCACAACCATTCTGAGCGTGCCGGTGACTGAAAATAACTGTCGGCGTTTAGGGAGACGCAGGGCAGGCACAAGGCCTGCCCCTACAGGGATGTGATGCGACTGGCGCGCCATGGGTTGACGAAGCTCTTTCGGA
>VYDA01000245.1 GCA_009843665.1 Caldilineaceae bacterium SB0675_bin_29
GGACAGCCGCTCGCCCTCCAGTCCGCTGGTCAGACAGTTGGGCAGAGCGTTCAGGCTGAGTTCGAAGCCGATGCCCGGCGGCGCCTCACCCTGCTTTACGATCTGCCCCTCGCCGCTACTCAGACCTTCGACTTTTACTACCCGATCTCTGAGCTGCTCACTTGGCCCAGCGATATCAGCGGCTGGCGCGTAACCATCGACTTTGCCGACATGGAACAGTGGCTGGCTCCCTCGGACAGCTGGCTGCAGATATCGCCGCGCGGCTGGAAAATGCGTGCCAACCAATTGGAATGGCTCCGTGAGGAGCGGCCCCCGACAACGGACGTCCTTTTCCAGGCGCTCCATCCACAATGGATACGGGAGCTTCGTGCTGCCCAAAACGCGATACGCGCCCAAAATAACCTGGAATCTATGCAACGTCTGGGTGACCTGTATGCGCAACTGCATCAGTCCCCCGCCCTCCGCACCGCGACGCGCGACCGCTTCTATGAGCAGGCCCTCGCCGCGTACACCCAAGCGCTGCAGGTGGGCGAAGAACGCGTCCGGCCGGATACCGTTCTCGCCGCCGTACGCTACCGGCTGGCATCGCTCTATCGCAGGCGCGCAATAGCCGCTGATGGCTCCGTGGATAGCGTCTACGTCGCGCTTATGGTGGCGGAGGCGGAGAAGGCTCTCCCGGCGACGCCGCAGGGACCGACCCGACTGGAACTGCAAAGCTGGGTGGCCCAGGGTCTTCAGCAGCAGTTGCGCACCGCCCGCTTGCAGGAAAACTGGCCCCAGGCTCTGCTGCTCATCGAAAGGTTGGCCCGTCTGCCCGCCGATGTCGTCGATCCGGCCACCTTGGATGACGAACGGCGGGCCATTCTGCTGCACGAAGTTCTGCAACAGTTGCAGGATGGCAATGAAGAGGCTGCGGTATCGCTGGTTGGAGAGGAAATCCTGACTGAAGAGACCCTGCCGCGACCGGAGTATCGAACGCTTTTTGCCAATTGGCAGATTACCGTTACAGTATCCCGGAATGATCTGTCCATCAGTGCTTTGGCGCGCCCCATTTTCCAGAGGCGGGTCGACGGCGAGAGTGCCTTGAACAACCTGCTGAACACCTGGTCAGTTTCCGGGGCCGCCGATGCAACACTGACGGAGGAACCGAACGGGTTTCTCATCCAACTGGACCAACTCGACGCGGGCAAACGCCGGCTACTGGCCCAGAACACGCCTCAACTGCCTGACTGGGCGCTGTTGCGCAGTGTCCTCCTGACTACGGAGCAGGAGACGCAGCAAGAGACCCAACTCCTGTGGCAGCGGACCACACAAGCGATCGATGTGGACTTTCGACCAGTCGGAGACCAATGGCATAGTATGGCAGCTTCCCTGGACAGAGAGGCTGCCGCGGCAGAGGACGTAACTGCGTCTGCAACCGCCTCCAGTCGCGCCGAAGCCGCCGCACAGGAGATCCGCCAGTCTCTGCGAGCGGCCCAGCACCGGCTGGAAGCGGGCCGCTGGCGGCGGCTTGTCTCCGACAGCACCGTGCAGGTCGTGATGGGCGACCTGCCTGACGACGACGCCTCACCCCAGCGCGTGTGGCTGCTGGGCCTGACAGATCCGCCGCAGCGGCTGACCAACCACATTGAGAGCATCAGCGCAATGCGCCTGTGGTTTGCCATCGCCTTGACCGTCGTGCTGAGTTCTCTGTTTGCCGGCCTGCTGTGGCTGCTGCTCTAATGTTTAAACTGTGATTGATCTCCTTGTCGGTTTGACAGGTTTTGACGTGCTGCCCTTCTACTGCAAGAATTCGGGTGCACCTCCTCTGCCTGGCAACCTGAAAGCCTGACTATGCAAGACCAAATTAGGGATCCAAGTAGCTCAACTGAACCGGGGTCCGGTGGTCCTGCCGCCGGTACCGAAGTATCAAAGTACGTACTCGATGAGTCTGGGGATGCAGTCGCTACTCCTGTGGACGCACGTGTGGATGCTGCCGTTGCCTATTTCCGTGAGGGTCGGCTGGTCACGCTGCTGCTGCTCGGCTTCATCTATGTCATCCTGGCGCTCTCGCTCAGTAATGCCGGCTGGACCAGCGCCATGAGCATGAGCATGCTGGTTGCTGTCGTTTTGGGCGCGCTGACCATGGGCGCCCTGATCTCCTTCAGCCGCTTTGATAGCTTCTTCATGCTATCCCACAGCTTTGCCACCGGTTTGGCGTGGGTGTTCTTTCTGATGACCTTTCTCGTGGGGGACGAACAGCGTGTCCAGGCCTTCATTGAGAGGGGCATCCCCGTCCTGCAAGCCCGCGCCTATTTCCTTCTTGAGCGCTGGCTGGAATGGATCGAGGCCGCCATTAACCGGCAGGCCAGCAACGACAACGTCGTCTTCATCTTCGAAATCGGCTTTCTCGTCTGGTGGCTCACCTACCTCGGTGTCTGGTCGGTCTTTCGGCACGGCCACGTCTGGCGCGGCGTTCTTATGGCCGGTATCGCGCTCCTGGTCAATACCCACTACGCGCCCGTGTCGGTGATGGGGTTCCTCGTGGCCTACTGCATCGTCGGACTGCTGCTCCTGGCCTGGACCACGCTAGTCGACCATCGCCAGCGCTGGCGCTCCCACAGCATCTATTTCAGCGAGGACATCAACTTCGATTTCATGCGCTCCGGCTTCATGTACACCATGGCCGTCATCGCCCTCGCCTTCATCGCGCCCAACATGGGGCGCAGTCTCCCCTTCCATGACCTGCTGCAGCCCGTCAACATGCGTTGGGAAGCGGCAATGCAGGAGTGGAACCGCCTCTATCAGGGCCTGAATCGACAGACCCGGCCGGTCCAAACCGGTTTTGGCCGCACCTTGACCCTGGGTGGCGAGCGTACCGTTAGCGACCGCCTGATCATGGATGTGGAGGCGCCATCGGGCCGCTACTGGCGTGCCGTTGCGTTCGACCGCTTTACCGGCCGGCAGTGGATCAACACCGCCGAAGATGAGACAACATACCGTTCGAATCAACCGATCCCAGCGAGGGAGTGGTCCGCCCGCACGCCGGTCACACAGACCATCACCATTCGAACACCAACCGGCAACATCCTCCTGGCCATGCCAGACGTAGTGCAGGCAAGCATTCCCGTGGCCGCGCTTCAGCAGATGCTTGACTACACTGAACCGGCCGGTTCGGCTTCGAACGGTCGAAGGGACACCGAACTTACGTGGGCGCGCTCCAGAATTACGCTGGAGGCGGGCGAAAGATACCAGGTCGTCAGCAGCCAGACCACAGTCACCATAAGGGAACTGCGTGAAGCGGGAATCGTCGACTATCCGACACAAGATCTCACCCGCTACCTCCAACTTCCCATCACTTTCTCACCGCGGGTTGCAGAGCTGGCCGAGCAGATTATGGCCGGCGAGCCCACAACCTACGATAAAGTCAAAGCCCTGGAGCGATTCATGCGCACTTTCGCCTACGACGAAGGGATCCAGGCCCCTGCCGCAGATGAGGACCCGCTGGAGTATTTCCTCTTCGACATTCAGAGCGGCTACTGCGATTACTACGCTTCCGCCATGGCGGCTATGCTGCGCAGCCAGGGCATTCCCGCACGTGCGGCCAGCGGCTATGCCGAAGGAACGTACGACCCGGAGATCGGCGCCTACCTGGTTACGGAACGGGACGCGCATACTTGGGTCGAGGTCTACTTCCCCCAATACGGCTGGATCGAGTTCGAGCCGACCGCCGGCGAGAGCATTCTCGATCGCCCCTCCGGCGTAGAACTCCAGGACAGCGGTCTGATCCCTGGTATGGATGAGCTCATGCCCGAGGACGAGGATTTTCTGTTCGATGACGCTTTGGATTTTGAAGAGGAGTTCCCCCAGGACATTGTCGGACCCGTCACGGGCATCGGCGGACTCCCAACTCGAACCCCTGTCGTCACAACCAGCTTCGTCCTGGTCGTTCTGGTACTGATCGCAGGTGTATGGCTTCTGCGGCGGCGTATGTATCAGGGTCCCCGAACCTTTCTGCAGGAGCCCCAAATCTACTATGAACGGCTGCTGAACTGGACTGCACGGTTGAAGATGCCTCTGCGCTCGCGGCAGACGCAGGATCCACCGACTTCGCAGGACGGTCCATCCCTGCAACTGGTCTCAGGCGAAGTATCGCGACAAGTGCCCGTCGAGCAGGCCATGACGCCCTATGAACGAGAGGCGCTGATGGCAGAAGGCCTTCCCCAGGGAATCCCGTTCATCCGGCGCATCATTGAAATCTACGTTCAGTTCCGCTACGCGCCGCGCTCGGAGCATTTCGAGGACGAAGTCCGCTACGAGCTGAAGGACAACTGGCGTCGGCTCCGTCCTGTCCTGTTGAAGGTCTGGTTGCAGCAGAGGTTCAGCTGGCGCACCTCTGCCGGGGGCAATTAGAGGGATTGTCGAAAGCGTCCTGCACAGTTGCCGGCAACCGCTTACGGCAATTAGCCGGGGCGGGCCGCTCCCGTCGGACGCAGAAGCACCACCTGCGTCTCTTCCGGCAGGCTGCTCTTGCTCAGCTTGAGGGTATCCGTTACTTCCGGGTCGCTTATTCCCAACTCCTTAAGAAAGCGATCGACAGGTTCAAGCGAGTCGGACTGCTCGCTGTGTAGACCTTCGTCGCTGTACTGCATCGGCACGACGATGCGCGGGTCCAGCTGGCTGATCACTTCGGCGATGCGGGAAACGTCGGGAATGTGCGGTCCGCTCACCGGTGCCAGCAGTACGTCGATATCACCCAGCTCCTCCCCGCCGGCGCTGGCCGGAACCTGACCCAGTTCGCCCAGATGGCCGACAGTGAGGCCGTCGAAATCCAGAAAAAATGCGACGTTGCGCGTGCCGTTTTTGGAGGTCGGCATGCCGGTCACGAGTACCTGTTTGACCTCAAAGTCACCCGGGCCTCGCAGGATCTTCGGTTTGCCCGTGACCGTGTCTGTGCCTTGGACG
>VYDA01000697.1 GCA_009843665.1 Caldilineaceae bacterium SB0675_bin_29
GCTTATTACAGTGCAACTTCCTACGGGTACATTTCTCACGGCTCGTTTGGGGCCATCCGATGCCTACGTACCGGATTTGCCGCTGCAAGTGGCAGTACGCTCACCCGTCATCGCATTTCCACGCAAGAGTTGATGATCTGTCCTGTTGAAACCGGTAATTCAGACTAAGCAACAGGCGCCAGTTCGAGAGGCGAGCTGCAATGAGCGAAGGAATCATTCTGGAAGAAGCCCCGGACATCCACGAGCAGTTTCAGGTTACGCCACCTGCTCTGATGGTGATCTTTGGCGCTTCGGGGGACCTGGCGAACCGTAAACTACTGCCTGCAATTTACAGGCTTTCTCAGCAGCGGCTACTGCCACCTAATTTTATCATTCTTGGCTATGCTCGTTCACCTTTGAGCGATGACGAAATGCGCCAGCGCGCTCGGACCAGCATGCTGGGAAACCCGGAAGTCGAGTTTCAGAACGCGGACTGGGAAGCTTTTGCCTCGCGTCTTTTCTACATTTCTGGCGAATATGACGACTCGGAAGGCTTTCTGCGACTTAGCGAACGCATTGCGACGCTGGAGGAACAGTGGAGCATAGGTGGCAATCGACTCTTTTACCTATCCACTCCGCCGTCTGTCTACGAACCAATCATTACCTGTCTTGGCACTGCCGGCCTTGTTGAGCCTGCGGGCAAGCAGAGCTGGACTCGTGTCGTCATCGAAAAGCCGTTTGGCAGCGATTTGCAGAGCGCTCACAAACTCAACGATCATGTCCTTTCCGTCTTCAACGAAGATCAGGTTTATCGTATCGACCATTACCTGGGTAAAGAGACGGTGCAGAATGTGCTTGTATTTCGGTTTGCAAACGGGATTTTCGAACCGATTTGGAACCGCAACTACGTGGACAATGTGCAGATTACGGTGGCCGAAAGTATCGGTGTAGAAGGACGGGGTGGATACTACGAGAAATCAGGTGCGCTACGGGACATGATGCAGAACCATCTATTGCAACTGGTCTCTCTGACGGCAATGGAGCCGCCGATCGCCTTTGACGCCAAAGCCGTACGCGACCAGAAGGTCAATCTGCTTCAGGCAATCCGTCCTTTGCAGCCGGAGGAAGTTCCTGAATATGTAGTCCGTGCCCAATACGGTGCTGGTACAGCAGCCACACGTCCGGTTCCGGCCTATCTGGACGAAAATGGTGTCGCCTCCGACTCCACGACAGAGACATATGTGGCCTGGCGCCTCGAAATCGATAACTGGCGGTGGCAGGGCGTACCCTTCTATCTGCGCACAGGAAAAGCGCTGCCGCGCAAGGCTTCCGAAATCTCTGTCACTTTTCGTCGGGCTCCTCACCTTCTATTCGACTCAGCCGAAGGGTTCGACAACCCGGACAGTCAGTATGACGCGGGAGTTCGTTCTTCCGCGCATGGCCTACGCTTGAACGGCGACAGTCTGAGTCGAAATGTCCTGACCATGCGCATCCAACCGGATGAAGGGATCACGCTCAAGACGCTTGCCAAGCGTCCTGGGCCTTCAGTGAACCTCACGCCTGTCAATCTGGAGTTCACTTACGGCCACAGCTTTGGCGAACCGCCGGACGCGTACCAGCGCCTGTTGTTGGATGTCGTCCTGGGCGACTCCACTCTGTTTACCAGGAGAGATGAGGTGGAGCTGGCATGGCAGCGAATCACGCAAGTGTTGGATGGATGGCGAATGCAGGAGGAATTGACGGCAAACGGAAAAGAACCTTTCCGACTGCCCCACTACCCGGCCGGCACATGGGGTCCTACAGAGGCCGACTCCCTGCTCGAAAAGGAAGGACAACACTGGGTTACCGAGTAAGAAAACCGCTGGTGAACTGCAATTGCCGCGGCATTTGCGCAAACTTTTCCACTGTATCCGTCCGATTGGACTGTGAGCACGCACGGCTAGCTCTGTGACAGAGTTTGAAGCTAGACTCCTACGAATTCGAATGCTCGTCGAAAGCGGGCTGGAGTAGTAGCCGCTCTCCACTCTCGCATTTGTCCAACCCCATTCAAACACTATAGCCTGGAAGGGCAGCAACCGGGCCAGCTGAATGCCAAGCAAGAGAGTGGCCGCTCGCTGCCCTTGAAAACAATGGCTTCGACGATTGCTAAGAAGAGGCGACGCCTGAAGGGCTGCAGTTGCAATCTGGCGCGGCCAGCAGCCAGGTACCGACAGGCGCGATACAGAGCAGCCAAGACCAGCTCTTGCTAAGTTTGGAAGTCAGATACCAGTAACCGATTTCAAGTTAGACTAGGATTGCATCCAAGAATAGGCATCTTATCGAAGGGAATGTCATGACCGATACGCTCCCCGGAACACCGTCAAATCGCAGGGGAGATACGACTGGGGCAAGCGAAGACTTGGACAGAGTGAAGATCCTTGGTCTCAGTACAGCTTTTCCTCGGTCAGGCGGCGTCATCATCCAACCCGGCCGGCCCGAATTCGCTGTTGCAGCCGCAGGTATGGTTGCCGCCGCCTCGATGATCAGCACTGAGCAGCGGGGCTCCTTCAATGTCGCTCTCGCAGGCGGCTCGACGCAAAGTCCGGTTTACGAGCTACTCGCTGAAGATTCCGAAATCGACTGGCAGCGAAGCCGCATTTTCTGGAGTGACGAACGTTGTGTTCCTCCCGAACACTCCGAAAGCAACTATCGGCTAGTGCGGGAAACTTTACTGGATAGATTGCAGCAAGCGCCGGGGCTGGTCGCTCGAATGCCCGGGGAAATTCCGCCCGAACAGGCGGCACGGGATTACGAGTCGACCATTCGTGAATTCGTGCCGGCAGACGATACCGGTATCCCTCGTTTCGACCTGATCCTGCTGGGTATGGGGGACGATGGTCACACAGCCAGCCTGTTTCCGGGCTCCCAAGCTTTGAATGAAACGGATCGGCTTGTCGCGGCAGACTTCGTCACCCAAATCGATTCGCATCGCCTGACCTTCACCTTTCCGCTAATCAATGCTGGACGCCACGTCCTAATTCTGGTCAGCGGCGCTTCCAAAGCCTCCACTTTGAAATCTGTCTTGTTGGGCCCTCATCAGCCCAACGTATTTCCAGTACAGGGCGTGCAGCCTGCAGAAGGGCAGTTCAGATGGCTCGTCGATGCAGACGCCGCCCAGTGTATTCAATCATAGTGCCGAGCATCATCCTTTCAGGAGCATTTGGTTGTGAAGATTGTTGGTAACATTTCCGTACATCCGCCCCTTCCCCAGGCCATCTCACGGCTGCAAGAACTGGCATACAATCTCTGGTGGACCTGGAACCCGGAAGCAAAGGAACTTTACGAATCGATCGACAACGAGTTATGGGAGCGCGTCAGTGAGAATCCGGTAAAGTTTCTTCGTACAGTGTCGCTGCAGCGACTGCAGGTTGCTTCTTGCAATGATGACTATGTGCAACTGTACAGGTCAGTGTTTCAACGGTTCGATTCCTACATGGCAAAGGACGCCGACACCTGGTTCAAGCGCCACTATCCCGGTGCGCAGAGCGAGTTGATCGCGTATTTCAGTGCAGAGTTCGGACTACATGAAGCGCTGCCTATCTACAGTGGAGGTCTGGGAATCCTCAGCGGAGATCACTGTAAAGAGGCGAGCGACATGGGCTTGCCATTCGTTGGAATCGGCTTCCTCTATCCCCAGGGCTATTTCACCCAACAGATCAACGCCAAGGGCGGGCAGGAAGCGATCTACGAAAAGATTGACTTCTCGGAAGTGCCTGCCACGCAGGCTGTAGATGCGGAAGGCGATCCGGTTGTGGTCCACGTCGATCTCCCGGGCCGAACGGTCTATGCCAAGGTATGGAAGATACAAGTGGGTAGGGTGTTTCTATACCTGATGGATACGGACGTAGAGCAGAATGCTCAACAGGATAGAGAATTAAGCGCAAGGCTCTATGGCGGTGATAGTGAAATGCGTATCAGCCAGGAATATGTGCTGGGCATCGCCGGCGTGCGAACATTGAGAGCCTTAGGCTATGAACCGACTGTATGGCACATGAACGAAGGACACAGTGCGTTTCTCAGTCTGGAACGCATACGGGAGCTGGTGCAGGGTGGCATGGAGTTCGACGGAGCGGCTGAGGTCGTGCGTGCGGGCAATATTTTTTCAACCCATACGCCGGTGGCCGCCGGTCACGACGCCTTTCCTCTGGAACTGGTAGACAAGTTTTTCTGGCAATACTGGGGTCAGATGGGCATTGATCGTGAACGCTTTCTGGCCCTAGCACGGCATGAGCACCGGTGGGGAGCGGAGTTCAGCATGACCGTCCTGGCTTTTCGCTTGAGCGCCTATCACAACGGCGTAAGCGCGTTGCATGGAAAGGTATCCAGGCGGATGTGGGGGCATCTGTGGCCGGGAACGCCTGAAGAGCAGGTGCCGATCGGCCACATTACAAACGGCGTGCATACGGAGTCATGGCTGGCCCCGGAGAAGCGCGCGCTGTATGGTCGCTATCTTGGAGAGAGGTGGCTCGAGGAAGTGGACTGTCCGGGGGCCTGGCGAGAGATCGAACGTGTGCCCGACGAGGCGCTACTGGCGGCCCACCAGGCCTGCAAGGAAGAGCTGGTCGACTTCCTGCGCATGCGCCTGAAGAGGCAGCAGCTACGTCATGGCGAGGGACACTGGAAACTTACAAGGCTGGACAGCGTCTTCGACCCAAATGCACTGACGTTAGGCTTTGCACGCCGCTTCGCGACCTATAAGCGAGCAACGCTCGTTTTTCATGACAAAGAGCGGCTTAGACGTATCCTGAACGATCCTCACCGCCCGGTACAGATCGTCTTTGCAGGCAAAGCTCACCCTGCCGACGAGTACGGTAAGGCGTTGATCGAGCGCATATACCGGTTAAGCCAGGAGCGGGGCTTCTTTGGCAAGATCGCCATCATCGAAAACTACGACATAAGTGTCGCTCGTCACCTG
>VYDA01000519.1:0-909 GCA_009843665.1 Caldilineaceae bacterium SB0675_bin_29
CAAGGGAGGGCCGAATAGGCCCGACCGCCCAGAACTGCAGTGGTCAGTGGTCAGTAGTTAGTAGTCAGTGGCGGGGCTTATTCTGGCGGAAACTGGAATGGGAACTGACCGCGGCTTGGGTGCCTCCAGAGGTATACGAAAGTTCGCCCCCATATTGGGATGCACGCTGGTCCTGGTTCTCAGTTGTCCGGTTACGTCGTTTGGACGTTGTGCTGAGCAGGGGAGGATGGAGGACTGGGCGTCGCGTTTCACATAGTATTGAATCGGGATTGTTGGGAGGGTGTGGATGGGGGCTATAATTGGGGCGTAGCAGGCTCCTGGGGACGACAGTTGAGTGGAGCCTTCAAATGTGGGTGACGACTGCAACTGACGGAGGAGGAGAGATGACAGTCAGGACGGAAGACATTCAGCGACCACCGCGGGCGCTGGTTGAGGGGCTGGCGGAGATTGGGTCGGCGACAGCCAGCGGAGAGTTGAGCAGGATGGGCATCAGCGACCCGCAGATTCGGGGGCCGCGGCCGTGGACGCCCGGGAAGGTCGCGGCAGGGCCGGCGCTGACGCTTCAGTTCATGCCAAAGCGGGAGGACCATTACAGTGTAGACGAATACAACGACCCGGAGAAACAGCTTCACCGCCATGTCCTGTACCATACGCAGCCGGGCGATATGGTGGTCGTTGACGCGAGGGCGAATATGGCGAGCGGTGTTTTCGGCGAGATGATGCTGACATTCTTTCAGGGGCGAGGCGGGGTGGGCGTGGTCATTGACGGCTGCATTCGCGACTATCCCAAGGCACAGGAGCTGGAGTTGGGGTTGTGGCTGCGGGGCGTTACGCCGAACTTCCACACGCAGACGAACATTTTCCCGTTTGCGGTCAATGTGCCGGTGGCATGCGGCGATACTCTGGTGA
>VYDA01000519.1:919-4932 GCA_009843665.1 Caldilineaceae bacterium SB0675_bin_29
GCCGGGCGACATCATAGTAGCCGACGACGACGGGGCGGTCGTCGTGCCGATTGCGCTGGCTCCCGAGTTGCTGGAAAAGGCCGGCGAGCATGCGGAGTGGGAGGAGTTTTCGCGCATGAGGCTGGCCGAGGGGGGAGATCTGCGCAAGTACTATCCGCTGCGCGAGGACGCCCAGGCGGAGTACGAGGCGTGGAAGGAGAACTGCAGTGGTTAGTGGTCAGTGGTCAGTGGTTAGTGGTTCGGTGGCGGGGGTGAAGAGAACGGGACCTGATGTGGTATTATCGGGGTGACGTAGCGGGTTTCAGAGAGGGATAGGTAGCTTTACGGTGTCTTCGTTTGCCGAGTCCAAGAGAATGCCTGGCAGTGAGTGGTTCAAGAACCGGCCGCGGTTGTTGGAAGGCGTCTATGCGGGCTCGAAGTTGGCCTTGCGGGTGCTTTACCCGCTGCTGAAGCGGGTTCTGCCGCCGGGATTCAGGGAGTGCGTGTTTGTATGGAGCGAGGAGATATCGAAGGGCTATCTGTTTAACTGCCAGATGTGCGGGCAGTGTATTTTGCACAGCACGGGTATGACCTGCCCGATGAACTGCCCGAAGAATCTGCGCAACGGGCCCTGCGGCGGGGTGCGTCAGAACGGGCACTGCGAGGTGATCCCGGAGATGCCGTGCGTGTGGGTGCAGGCGTGGCAGCGGGACGCGCAGATGGGGCGCTACGCGGGCGAGATTCAGCTACTTCAGCCGCCCGTAAACCGCGCATTACAGAACAGCAGCGCGTGGCTGAACCTGCTGGAGGGCGTCGACGCGCAGCGGCCTTCCGGCTGGTCGGCGATTGAACTGGAGTAGAACGGTCCGACGCCGGGCTGCTCCTTGCACCTCTCACGAGCCGAAGCTCTACTATCATTCCTCTGACATAGAGAATCCACCTCTCTTGCACACTCATGGCAAATTCAGACCAGACTTCTGCGGCCGGTGAGTGGGAATTACATGGCGGCGCATCCCGACTGCGGCAGGTGCTGGAGGCCGGTCACTTTGCGGTGACGGCGGAACTGAACGCGCCGGATTCGGCGGACCCAAAGGATGTCTACGCCAACGTCGCGGAGCTTGGCGACGTATGCGACGGCATCAACGCGACGGACGGTTCGGGCGCAAACTGTCACATGAGCAGCGTGGCCTGTTGTGCGCTGATGGCGCGGGCGGGCTATGAGCCGGTCCTGCAGATGGGATGCCGGGACCGCAACCGTATTGCGATTCAGGGCGATCTGCTGGGCGCGGCGGCGCTGGGCGTACGCAACGTCCTCTGCCTGACGGGCGACGACGTGAGCGCGGGCGATCAGCCGGAGGCGCGGCGGGTGTTCGATTTTGACGCGCTGCATCTGCTGCGCACAGCCCAGATCATGCGGGACCATGGGGTCCTGCTGAGCGGGCGCAAGTTGACGACGCCGCCGGAGTTTTTCCTGGGCGCGGCGGCGAATCCGTTCGTGCCGCCGCAGGACCTGCGGCATCTGCGGCTGGCGAAGAAGATCGAGGCGGGCGCGCAGTTCATCCAGACACAGTACTGTTACGACGTGCCGGTATTCGAGGCGTTCATGCGCCGGGCGCGGGATATGGGGCTGCATGAGAAGGTGCATCTGCTGGTCGGCGTTGGGCCGCTGCGATCGGAACGAGCGGCGGAGTTCATGCGCAGCCGCGTGCCGGGTGTGCATATCCCGGATGCGGTCGTGGACAGGCTGGCGAAGACGCCGCGGAAGGGGAAGCGGGAGGAGGGCATCCGGATCTGTGTGGAGATCATCGAGGAGGTGAAGCGGATCGAAGGCGTGCACGGAGTCCATATCATGGCGTACCGGCAGGAAGAGGCGGTGCCGGAGATTGTGGAGCGGGCGGGGATATTACGGGAGAAGCCGAAGGAATAGTGATTTGACTTCGGTTCGAAAGCGGGGGAGCTGCCAGTAGGGTGGCTCCTTTTCTGTTTCTGGCCCGTGTCAGAGCTGAAGGCTCGCAACCGGCGTTTCCAGATTCCGGGCTCTCGTCCTCCTCCGTCTGACGATGCGCCACTTTCGCTGCGCGGGGCGCTGCCCAGTCTTTTCATGCGGTCCGCCAAAGTCTGTGAACGGATCGCCCCCTCCCTCCTTAGTTACAGGAATCCTCGAAGCACCACTTAGTTCGGTGTCTTCCGTCGGGCCAGGGAGGCCGAAAAAACCTGTTTGTCAAGCATCGATCTGCCGACTATACTTTATATTGATTTTGACTTTTTGACTCCAGTCTGGTTCTCCGTTGATTCCTTTTGCCAAGCGCAGTTCGTAGCTCAAGTCAATCCAGAAAAAAGGAGCGAACCATGAAGAAGCATGTGATTACTCGACGCCAGTTCATTCGCGTGTCCAGCATGACCGTCCTCGGAAGCGCGCTGGTCGCCTGCGGGGCGCCGGCAGCGCCGGCCGAGGAAGCGGCCGATGCACCGGCCGAGACCGAAACGACCTCAGAGCTGCCGCCTGCTACTTCAGGCCAGTACACGGAGAGCCCAACCAGTGCCCAGCTTGTCAGTGCAGGTGAGCTGCCTCCCGTCGACGAGCGGTTGCCGGCGAATCCGCTCGTGTGGACGGACTACGACGTCGTTGCGATGGAGAAGGAGCAGGGCCAGTACGGGGGCACTGTCCGCATCGGCAATGCCGGCGGCATCAACGGCCTGGCTACTTTCGGCCTGGCGCGCTACACGGCTGACGATACCCGCACTTTCGTAGCCGACATGGCGGAGAGTTGGGAAGTCTCAGACGACGCCACCAGCTTCACATTCCACCTGCGTGAAGGCCATAAGTGGTCCGACGGTACGCCTCTCACCGCCCACGACATGCAGTGGTACTACGACAATGTCATCCACTCAGAATATCTCGATTCGCCGATGGGCTGGGCAGGGATGGAGACCACGACCGACAGAATCGTGGCCGTGGACGACTTCACCGTCCGTTTTGAGTTCGCGAAGCCGAACTCGCTCTTCCTTGAGTTGAGCCGCGGCGTTGCCGGCGGCGAAGCCGGTCTGTGGAGCCAGTCGGCGCCCCACTACGTGCAGAAGTACCATCCCGATTACAACCGGATGGACGAGTACGACGATCCCAAGGAGCAGTTCCAGAAGGAGGTGCAGGACCGCCTGCCCTTCCAGATGACGATTCAGGACCCCGAGCGTCCCGTGCTCTGGGGCTGGAAGCCGTTCGAGTACGCGGAGGGGCAGATCGCGCGCCTCGACCGAAACCACTATTTCCACTGCGTAGACCGTTGGGGTCAGCAGATGCCATATGTCGAGGTGATGGAAAATCTACTGCTTGGCTCACGAGACAAGGATGTCATTTTGCTTAAGCTGGTCGCGGGGGAGACCCATTGGGAACGCCGTCTCGGATCGGTTACTGACGTGCCTTTCCTCAATGAACAGGCGGGCGACACGCTTGATTTCATCTACACGATCAAGCCGGAAGGCGCACAGCAGGGCATCTATTTCAGCGCACACGCCGATGACGAAAATATGGACGCCCTTCTCAAGCAGGCTGACTTCCGCCGGGCACTTTCAATCGCCATCGATCGGGCTACAATCAACGAGACGGCCTACTTCGGCCTTGGCAAGATCGGCCACGGCTTCAGCCTTCCCGGCGTCTTTGACCCGGAGATCGATGGCAAGTGGGTCGAATACAATCCCGATGCCGCATCGCAGATGCTTGACGACCTGGGCATAACGGAGAGAGACGACGAAGGGTTCCGAACGTACGAAAACGGCGAAACCATGACCTTCATTCTCGGCTCTGCGCCCGGCTGGCATCCCGGCGCGCAGGAGTCGGCTGAGATCGCGGCGGAGGGCTGGAACGCGATTGGGCTGCGCACTGTCGTCACGGTGGCGTCGCCGGGCGACATGATCGCCGAGTGGCGAGAGGGGATTTCGCACGCCTATGTTCGGTCCAGCATCGGCGGCGACGTGATGTTCGCCCTCAAGCACAGCACGGGTCTGCGCTGGGGCGCACCCTCCTACCGGTGGTGGGT
>VYDA01000540.1 GCA_009843665.1 Caldilineaceae bacterium SB0675_bin_29
ACGTGTGGAAGACCGGGATGATCGTGCTCGGCGCGCCCGCCGACGCGGGTTCCGCCGGCGGAAGAAAAATCATCCCAACCGCGTAGTCGCCTTCAGGAGGCAAGTCGATACCCTCCTCGTCAGCGACCTTCCGCATGAACTTGTCCGGCATCTGCATGAGAACGCCGGCTCCGTCGCCCGTGTTCGGCTCGCATCCGCACGCCCCGCGATGCGCAAGGTTAAGCAGTACCTCCAGACCCTGAGTGACGATGGCGTTCGACTTTTCTCCCTTGATGTTAACCACGAATCCAACGCCGCACGCGTCATGCTCATAGCGCGGGTCATACAGCCCTTGTTTGGCAGGCAGACCCGCTAGTGAATGGGGAGTGGACTTGTGATAAAGGGAAGAACTTGATTTCATGTCCGACATAACGTCATCTCCTCAATAGAGCATCTCCTTTCGCGTCCTTCGCTCAGGGCAGTTGGTTAAGCGAAATCGACTCTGCATCTAGGCGATGGATGCGAAGGAAGCACGTGTGCCAAGTTCGGAAGACGTCTTTGTCGAACCGCAAAACCTTGTCAACAGGAGTATTTTGGCGGGATAAACCCGCAATGATTTCGTGTAATTTACACGAGAATTGGCGGTTCGTCAACTTTGGCGCCCTTTAGGGAACGATGCTGCTGGCCTGACGAAGACAGCCCTTCATGTGAACTACAGGGGACAGGGCTGCAGTGTTCAGTGGCCAGCGGCTTGTCGTAGTCGGCGGCGTGGCCTGGAGGAGCTGATGTTAGGGAGGCACCTGTGGCTGCCTGAGCAGGCATACAGGGGGCGGCCGATCCTTGAAGTGGACGGCTCCCGGTTGGGGGTGGATAAGCCGCGCTGTACGAGCAGCCAGATCTGAGACCCCGCCAAACCTGTGCGGCCGGCAGTGACCCGCGGGGGCGTTGCGTGCGGCGTCCCCGCACTAAAGAAGAGAAATCCTGTGACCGCCTCGAGGGTCAGTGGCGATTTGGGCGTCATCCAGATTGGCTGTGGAGAGTCTCTTGAGGTGCGGCGGGTCGTTAGGGTTTACCCTTATGCGCGGCCAGTTTGTAGCCATTGCCATAGAGGATGACTTCGACGCCACCATCTACGACCACCGGGTGACTGATTTTAACGCCAAGGACCCCATCGTAGCCCCGATCCGCCGCCTTTTGCTCCAGGTCGGAGAGGCCCTGCTCGACTGCTTTTTCGATCAGGGATTCGTAGTGGGTCATACGTCCGCCGACGAGATTGCGGATGTTTTCTCTGACATCTCTTACGATGTTGGCGGCGGATACGACGACGACGAAGAGAAGCTCGCCGACTTCGACGTCGGGGCGGTGGGGTTGATCGAGGGCAGTAAGGTTCATTTTCTTTCCCTGTTTGCATCTCGATGGTCTGGGACATTGACCGTCACATTCACCTCTGTGCGGCGACGTGCCCACGCAAGTCTGAGAATGAAAAGGAGAAGTAGCAGTCCTCCCAGAAGAGTGATCAGGTTGCGGGGATTACTCAGGGCCTTTCCATTCTTATGCCAGAATAGCAACCAGGGCACAGCGCCGGAGAGTAACGGGGCGAGGTCCTTCAAGGCTTGGAAAACTCCGCCGAACCCCTGCTCCCCGGTCGTTCCTTCGGCAAGGAAATTGAGGGCAGCCACTAGGTTCTGACTCTTGAGTAACGCATCTCGAACAAGATCGCCTTCAAGTAAGGAGAGTATTCCCGGATTGTTCAGGACATAATCCGCGAGAAGCTCTGCGTTCTGAGGCGTCAGGGCCGTCAAATACGTAGAGGCAAGAAGCGAAAGCTGGCTCTCCGTCAGATCGGCGAGAAGAAGTGATCGAGCAGTTTCCGTTGTCAAGTCTAACAGCGCTTTCCTGCCTTCCCGGTCCAGTGACATCGACTCAAGGATGGCTGTCTCGTCTTCCAGCCGCAAGAGTTGCTCCAGCGCATCGCGGTCCGCAAAGTCTGAGACCTCACTCACAAGGTACAGTTGGTAATTGACCACTTTGAGGAGGAGGTCGCCGGCAAGCTTGGCCCAACTGACAAGAGTTTCCGACTTTCCCGAATGTCGATAAATCGCCAAGGCCTCTTCAGGAAGTGTTTGCATAAATTCGAATTGGCCTGAACTGATGAAATCCTGCAGCCTGTCCGGCTCATACTCTTCAACTAGAGCGACAAGGTCGGAGAGCTTGGCCAGCTGATCTGCATCGGTGAAGTCCAGAATCCGTTTGAAGCGTGGATTGGACTCGGACAGTTCGAGGACTCGGGCGAACTTCCGGCGAAACTCCTGCCACTGGCTGAAAGCGCTATTTGCGACGTTTCTTGCCAGAGTGGGCATTTCTAGTCTCAGCCCTTCGCTTACTGCCTCAGCCATCCATCTCTGCAATTCCGTCTTGACAGTTTCATTTTGGAAGGAGTCCTGGATTAGGGGCAGCGCGCCGTCTCTGGAGTTGAATAGGTCAATGACTACCAGAGCTCCTCCGACAATCCAGCCAACAAAAGGGATGCCCACCGTTAGTGTGCTGGTCAAAATACGCGACAGGATTTTGCCAACAATATTCCGTGTTAGGACGCTTGCCAATCTCTTGGCTAACTCAGCTCCAATGCGCGTGCCGATGATCACAGCGACTCCGCCCGCGAGGTTGGAGTGAATCTCAAGGATGTACAGGAAGCTCTGGTCGGTATTGGGATCGAGCTTCAACAGTTCCAGTTCTGCCTCAATCTGCCGGTCCAACTCCGCTTCCAAGGTCTTCGAAAACCTTCCACCGATGAATTCCTGTACGCAGTTTAGCGCAGTGGATGCCGATTTCGCCGTGACTACTCTGATCTCTTCCACTATGTCGTTAGCGACTTCAGTCGAAAGCTCGTCGAATCGACTGGCGAATCCTTCGGAGCCGAACGCTTGCTCAGCCACCTCTGTTGCCAACTCTTCGGCTTTTGAGACTGACCAGCCCGACCAGATCCGTTCCCAGAAGCCTGTATCACTGCGGACCAATTCGATTGCATCGTCTACGGCTCGGTCTACCCGCAAGCCCATTCCCAAGTCTCTCCAGTGGTGGCTTACTATCGCGGCCACATCGAGGCGACTTTGCTCATCGGCGACCACTGTTTGCGTGATCCGGTTCAGTTCGTCGCGGAGTCTGTCTTCGCCGACTTGGTCGCATTCCTCAAATGTGTAGGAGACGGGAGCGGAAGATTGGGCCCTAGCTGCCCCTGGAGGGAACAACGAGAAGAGCAGAAGCGAGAGGAGAAACGGGAGCGTGAGTTTGTCGCGCTGGATCGAGTATAGTTTCCGCACTAAGTTTGATCTCCAAGGTGTCGACCTGTGGCATCCCTGATTTTCGGCAGGCGCCGACGGCGGTGAAGCCTGCTGACCGAGAGCGCGGCAACGACCAGCAGAACAAGCGCTGCCAACAGTATGAGTGACTGCGTCTGATGATAGTGCCAGTAGAGTTGCCAAGGCAGGTTGCCGGAAGAGAGGCCTATCGCGGCGGACAGCATCTGAGCAGTGGGCCACCAGGCTTGAGGGTCCTCGATTCTTTCAGTGACGAAAGCCAGGGACTGCCCGATGTTCTCCGATCTCTTCACAGTTTGCCCAAGCCTCTCTCTGTCCAGCTCAGCCAACACTGCCGGATTATGGTCAATTGAAATTGCTATCAGAATGATGTCTTCTTCTGTAAGTTCACTACTAAACCCGTGGAGCCACAAAATCTCGGGGTCGGCTTCCAATGAGAATACAGTTTCCTTCGCCTTTGCTTCCAATTGAATTAACCATGTCAGTGATTTCGTATCAACAAGGCTTAGAGCCTTGTCGAGGTCCTCTCGATTTCTGAAATGGTCAGGTTCCGCCTCTAAGTACAGTTCTGTTTCGGCGACCTGAACGATGGCGGGCCCAGCCAATTCAGCCCATTCAATCACCACTGCTGGATTCCCGCTCCAGCTAAGGATCTTGAATGCTGATTGAGGCAGGGCGAGTATGATTTCAAACTGGCCGGAAATAAAGAATCCTGCCAGTCGCTCCGCCGAGAGAGTATGCTCCGCAACAACAACCAAGTCCGAAAGTTTATCGATGTCATTCGCGTTGGCATTGTCAAACGTGATCCTCAGCTGGGAATACTGCGTGGCAGCTTCTAACACACGCCTGAATCTTTCCCCCAGTTCCTCCGAATCGAGCAGAATAGATACGAGTTCCGGCAGTTGCGTTACCTTCACTGCGAACATTCGCCGGGCCGGATTCGAGAGGCCATGCAGGTAAGATGCGAGCCAGGACAGCTCATCATCGGACAAATCGGCTAACAGGGCGCCCCTTGCCTCTTCCGCCGGCAGTTGAAGCAGCGATTCTCTTTCTTCTGGGTTCATCGCCATGAGTCTTTGGATGGCCAGAACGTGTTCAATTGCAAGCAGGCGTTCCAATTCTTCCCGCCCAGAGAAATCCTCTGGAGCAGCAACAAGATAGATCCCCTTCTCCACTACTTGCCCGATAGTGTCGCCCGCCAGTTTGGCCCAATCGAGGACGACTGGCGGACTACCAATTTCGCCAAGGATTTCAAATGTGTTTTGAGGAAGCGCAAGGATCTCCTTAAACTGGCCCTTTTCAATCATGTCCCTTAACTGCTCCGCATCCAAGACTTTGGACGCCACCTCAACTAGCAAGGACAGTTTTGCCACTTGGTCAACCGGCGTTTCGTTTAGAATCGATTCGATTTGAACGAAATCCTCCGCCAGCTTGAGAACAGCGGCAAATTGGGCCTGCAAGCCCTCTGTCTCCTGCAAGAGGGAGACGAGGGCACGATCCCTGATCACAAATTCCACCAGCCTGACTTGGGAGGGCGAAGGCAATTCCAATAGATAGGAGCTCACCCAGTCAGTCTGTGAACTGGAAAGTACTGTGAGTATCCACTGTGTCTGTA
>VYDA01000262.1 GCA_009843665.1 Caldilineaceae bacterium SB0675_bin_29
GTATTTGGGACGGTGGCGGCAGGGGGAGAGGAGATCGCATCGGTTTTCATTGCGTCGATCCTGGACCGCTTCGGTTACCGGGTTCCCGTAATCGTCCGTACGGCGGGGGAGCTGGAGGGGATCGCGCAGGGCAATCCCTTTGTGAAAGCCGGTGCGGAAACGGACAAACTGCACGTGATGTTTTTGGCGGAGATGCCCGACAGCGCCGGCGTTGAAGCGCTGGACCCGGCGCGCTCGCCGGGCGACGAGTTTGTGGTGGTGGGGCGTGAAGTCTATCTGCACTGCCCGAATGGTGTTGCGCGCTCCAAACTTACGAACAGCTACTTCGACTCCAAGCTTTCGACGACCAGTACGTCACGAAACTGGAGGACGGTGGGGAAGCTTCTCGAGCTTGCCGCGGGTGCGGGGTAGGAAGTCGCAGCTTAAAGCTGGAGTGGCTTCAGCAACGAGGTTTCTGGGCTGGGAGAATCTCTTGCTGCATTGACCTGCGCGGGCAGTCCACCGGTTGACTTAGCGGACCGCCAAGACAGTGAGGATGCACTAATCTACCGTATTGCTAGTATCGGACTGCAAATGGATTCCAGGGAGGCAATTGGACAATCCGCATGCAACGCTGGCAGAAGGTCTCTACGGTACCGAGGCAGCAAGAGCAAAAAAGTACCGGCATAGACTCGTCGATCTTCTGTGCTATAATCGCGCCAGAACAGTTGCCGTTGCCCAAGCTGTTGTGGATGCCCGGCAGTTCGGCTTGCAAAACCCTTTGGTTTGCCCTGGAGCCACACCTTATGCGCAATCCAAAAATCCGAACTCAAACTTATGGCAGTTCCTATGGGATCGATTCGCAAAGGTCTTCGTCACCGGTTTGGCGCATCGCAACCCTCTTTCCGAATCAAGGCGCCTGGAGTGAGCAGGAGTACCTGGCGCTGGATACCAACCGACGCGTCGAATTCGACAACGGCTTTGTGGAGGTCCATGACTTGCCGACCGATCAGCACCAGGCAATTATTTCGTACTTCATCGTTGTACTGAGGGCGCTTGCGAAGCAGATTGGCGGTGTGGAACGGGCAGCCGGTCTAAGATTGCGTCTTTGGGATCAGAAGTACCGTGAACCTGATATTGTATTTCTGCGAGATCGCAACAGCAGCCTGCGGCATGAAAATTATTGGGACGGAGCCGACCTGGCTATCGAAATCGTCAGCGCAAGCCTTGAAGACCGCGAGCGGGACCTGGTGGCGAAGCGGATCGATTATGCGCAGGCAGGGATCGAGGAGTATTGGATTGTGGATCCTGCCGAGGAAACTGTCACTGTTCTGTCCCTAACAGGCGACGTCTACTCCGAACACGGTTTTTTCGGCCGCGGCGATGTCGTTACATCTTCCCTCTTACCTGAACTTGCCCTTCCTGTCTCGGAAATCCTGGACGCGGATTAAGGACACCATGATCAACTCTCAGTGTCGACCTGATCGCCGCTGACAACCTCTCCACCTGGTAATTCCTCATCTTCCAACTCGGTTAGCTCAGCGCGCAGGGCGGACAGTTCCGTCTCCAGTTCTGCGATGCGGGCCGCCAGGTCGTCGCGGCGGCGTTCCTTGTGTTCGCTTTCACGCGCGGCGGCCTCGGCCTCCTCATCGACCATGCGGGTGTCGTTGCGGATGGCGAGGAGATGGACGGCCCAGAAGGCAGCTGCGGTGGCGGCGCGCACGAGGCCGTCCAAGGTCTCGGCGCCGAAGAAGTCGGCGTTGGGGTCGCCAAGCGCCCACAGGAGCAGACGGTAGACGACCTGCGCCAGTTCGAAGAGGATCAGGAGGGCGCCTACCAGGGCGATGCCGTAGAGGTAGACACGGCGGGGCCAGGATGCGCGCTCGGCGCGGCCGGCCTCGTTGTCCTGCTCGGCGACGCGCTGCGCGGTGCGCCAGTGCAGCGACCAGACCGGTGCGCCGACGGCGATGAGGCTCACCCCGCTGGCGAACTGATGGGCACGGAAGCCCTTTTCTATCGAAATCGAGCCGATGACGGCGAGATCAAGGAGCGCCCGCACCAGATCGACCAGGCCAATCCACAGCAAGAGCAGGCCGGTGGCGGCGACGGCGTAGTAGTAGAGCCGGCGCACGAACTCGCTCTCACGCGAGTCGCCGTAGCGCTGCGCCTCGGCGGAGACCTGCAGCCAGTGCCAGCGCCAGGCCACCGCGCCCACGGGCAGCAGGCCGAGGGGCGTGGTGAGATCGTCGATGTCGATATCGCCGGTATCGACGCCGCCGAAGAGGAAAAGGACGCCCAGCCTCAGAAGCATCGCCACGGGAACGAGGGTGATGGCGGCGGCGAGCACGGTGGCGACATAGAGATAGAGGCGCCGCAGAGCCATGCGTCCTTCGGGCGGCTGGGCGGTCATGAGGGCATTCCAGTAGAGGTTGGTCAGCCGCCAGACCAGCCCGCCGACGAGAACGGCGGCCAGTGAGCCGGAGATGCCGCGCTGCCACCAGCCCGTTCCCACCGTGGCCAGAGTGGCGGCCCCGAACGGTTCCAGCAGGGCGCGGCAGACGAAGTTGAGGACGTCGGCGGCGCCGGTGAGCAGCAGGCCGAGCGCAACCAGGCCGACAAGCAGCTGGAAGAGACGCCGCCAGCTGCCGGCCCAGCCCAGTTCGACGCCCAGATCGCCGTCATCCTGGAGCAAACGGGCGAAATAAAGAGATAGAATCAGATGGATTCCGGCGTGGAAAAACTGGGCCACCCATCCGCCCGGTCGCATTTCTTCCTCGGACGGCGCGGCGCCGAGCAGGAGTTGGAAGCTGCCTTCAATGATGTGGTAGAGAGCGCGGGCGCTGACATAGGCGGTGGTAGCGAGCGCGGCGTAGATGAACAGCTTGCGCAGGGCCGCGCGCGATTCACCGGGTTGCAGCACCAGGCGGCGGATATAGCGCCAGTGGATGAGAAAGATGGGCGCGCTGACGATGAGAAAGCCGCCAGGCTGGGCGATGGCTCTCTGCACCGAGCCGGTGGCGGAAAGCCCCGTAACGGTCCCGTCCGGGATCCACAGTCTGATCAGCGCTTCGATCAGGCCGTAGGCGGCCGAGAGCCCGGCGATCAGGCTGATGAAGGCGATGAGATAGAGATAGAGGCGGCGAATCATCGCCAGCCGGCCGCTTTCGGCTGTGGATTGCTCGGTCATTGTCTGCTCAGTCATTGTTCACATCCTGAAAGGCGAGGAGTGAGGAACTGCAGGAGAGAGGAGAGAGAGGGGTACGCTCAGTCCGCTCTTCTTTGCGTTCGCTCCTCGGTTACCAGCCTTAATAGAAGAGGTCGTCGGTGTCGATCTTCCAGGCGTCATCCTCGCGTACCAGGGGAATCGTGCGGCGGTAGGTCGAAGTGCCGCTGTCGAAGAGGCCGCCCTGGCGGAAGTTATCGATTGCCACGTTGACGTATGCCTTGTCGCCCTCTTCGTTAATGTCCACGTCGAGGACGCGTAGACGGCGCGCGGAGCGGCTGGAGTCGTAGTAGTTGAACCGTTCGCGGAAATCAACCTTGTCGTCATCTTCCAATACATCCCGGGAGTAGTGTTTCATGGCAACGTCCGGTTCATTGCGCACAAAAGCCAGGAAGGCGTCGTGGACCACCGCTTCCGGCGTATCCTCGTTAAGGTATTCGGCGCTCTGCCAGCCGCGGCCGCCGGTGAAGGTTACCGTGATTACGGCGCCGATGACCAGAAGCAGCACGCCGATAATGATGGCCAAGGTAAAGCGATCGATCTTGATGCCCATTTGTCCACTTCCTTGTCATTCATCCAATTATTCGAAACCGGTCAACTCAAAGGTGGCCTGGGAGCGTCCGTCGATGAACTTGACGACGGGGAAGGGAGCGGACTGCGCCACCCAGGCCCTGGTCGTGCGGTCGTTGGCCTTCAGCTCGACGACCCAGGTATCGAAGGAGCCAGCCGGCACGGAGACGTTTTCCGTGCGCCGCACCTGCAGGGCGACCCGCTCCATCTGGCCGGCGATCGGCAGGAAACTGTTGATGCGGGTGGCGTAGCCCTGCGCCAGCGGCAGCGCGCGCATGATCAGCAGCAGTGTGCGCTCGTCGCGTATGTCCGAAGGCACCTGCACGCGCTGATAGACGGTTGCGCCCTGGCGATTGGTGAGTGCGATGTCGACCTGGGCGCCCTCGAACTGCGTCTCGACCACCTGTTTGCCGCCGCCGAATGTGCGGACAAGGTGGCTGTAGACGGGGCGATAGCCAGCCGGCTGCATTTCGATTGTTGCCTGCTCGCTCACGCCGGCGTCGATGATCTCGCGGAGCAAGGTCCAACCGCCGTCCTGCTGCCGATGGTTTACCTGGAAGGCGGCGGTGCCGACGATGCGGTCTTCGCGGTTGGTTACGCGGTAGACGCTGGTCTCGCCGTCGGCCCAGACCGGTTCGCCGAAGATGAGGGGCTGAGGTGGGGATGAACCGCAGGCGGAGAGAGCGAACAGAAAACAGGAGAGAGCAAAGAGGAGAGAGGAGAGAGAGAACCCCTTCGTTACCACGAAAGGGGTTGGTGAAGGCGCTACCTCTTCTCTGGATAATCGCTTTGCGTAAGGCAGGCGACGCTCACTACTCACTGCTCGCTCCTCGGTTCAGGACCGTTTCTCCTGCATCCACTTGACTGCGGCGGCGGCGAGGGCGGCGGCGCCGATGGGCAGGGCGTCCTCGTCGATGCGGAAGGTGGAGGTGTGGACGAAGTAGCGCTGGGGCCAGTCGGGGTTGTGCGTGCCCAGACGGAGGAAGCTGCCGGGCGCGGCTTGCGCCATGTAGGCGAAGTCCTCAGCGGCCATCACCATTGGGGCCTGGGGGGCGTTCTCCTCGCCGAGGAACTCGGCGGCCGCGTTGAGGGCGATCTGCGTGGCTTCGGGGTCGAGGACGG
>VYDA01000297.1 GCA_009843665.1 Caldilineaceae bacterium SB0675_bin_29
GCGGCATCAGGTGTCGAACTGTCAAACTAGGGTTGGTTGACACTTTCTTCCAACCAGGCAGCCCACCGTAGGGGCACCCACTGTGGGTGCCCTCGTGAATCTTTGTCTCCCCCATGGATTGACAACATGATGGGCCGGCAAATTCCAGGTCGGACAAACGTCAAAGATCCCTGGCCTTCCCGGGCAGGCCAACTGATTCTGGATCTCTACCTCAGACAGCAAGGCACTTGCCCGATTTCCTCTTGGCTGGCCGATTGTGAGACCAGCATGGAAGCGCGTCAAACCGGAATCGCAATTTCATATGGACATCGCGGCGATCAGGGTCCTGAGCGTCCATCTTGCCTTGGGACTCCCTTTCTAATCGCCATCTTCTCCAAGGCGCGTACCTTCAGGGACCTCGGTATCGCTCTCAAAGTCGAGACGGTATCCATCGGGGTCGGCCAGCGAAGTCAACCACATGCCGTTGCTGACAAAGGGTCGCGTTGCATCGAGTCCACGCGCTTTGAACTGGTCGTGGAGCTGCAAGGCGTCATCGCAAATGAAAACGATTGTGACACCCTCTCCCACTTCCCCCGACGGCGTCCACGAGTCGTGACCCGATGTTGGGAACTGTTGCAGCATCAGCGCCGCCTCTCCCAATGTCAGCCAGCACCAGCGCAGCTGCCCATCCGGCTCCCACTTCTGCGTGATCTCGCATCCCAATCCGTCCACATAGAAACGAATTGACGCTTTCATGTCCGAGACTTTCAAAAAAGGCACTGCCTGCTTTATGTTCACAAGAAATGTTCTTTCCACCACTCTCCCTCAGCGGAGAAAAATCCTGGCCGGGCGCAAGGAAGAAAGGCTGTTCTTTAGGCCTGGCCGGCCAGGTTACCAGTTCGTATAAGAGCCATCGCGGCGCCGCAAATGGGGAGCCTCCCAGAAGCGGAACTCCTCCGCCTGTGCCCGTTCCTCATTGAACTCGACACCGAGGCCCGGGCCGTCCGGCACGATGTAGTAGTAACCGTCCAACTCCGGCTGCTCGGGAAACCAGTCTTCGTCGTAGAATTTGCCTTCCTCGGTCGGTGAAACTCTTACTTCAAGCCAGGCAAAGTTCGGGACAGCCGCCGCCAGGTGGACCGTCGCCGCACTGCAAATCGGGCCGAGCGGATTGTGCGGCATCAGGTCGATGTAGTGCGCCTCCGCCATCGCCGCAACCTTGACCGCCTCGGTCAATCCACCTACATTGCAGACATCGATGCGCGCGAACTGTGTGATGCCGCGCTCAATATAGGGCAGGAACTGCCACTTGCTGGAGAACTCCTCGCCGATGGCAAAGGGAACGTCGGTCATGCTCCGTAGCGCCTCGTACGCTTCCGGCGTCTCATCACGAATCGGCTCTTCCAGAAAGTCAAGCGTACCCGAAGGCATGCGCTGGCAGAAAGACGCCGCCTCGGCCACGCTCAAACGGTGGTGGTAGTCGATGCCCATCACCGGTTCGGGCCCTATTGCCTCGCGCACGGCCGTCAGCCACTGCGCCGTTATGCCCACCGATTCGCGCGGTTCGAATTTATAGTCAGGCTCTCCCTCATCGCTGGCGGGGCTGCGACCGGCTCTGATGGCGGGCCAGCCCAAGTCCACCAGCAGCTGGACGTTCTCGATCAACTCCTCCTTGGTTGCTCCCCCGGTCGAGGCGAAGCAAGGGACCAGCTCCCGCTGCTTCCCGCCCAACAGCTGGTACACAGGAACATTGAGCGCCTTGCCCGCAATGTCGTAGAGGGCGATGTCAATCGCCGAAATCGCCGCGGTCAGAACGCGGCCGCCTTCGAAGTACTGGCTCCGGTACATCTCCTGCCACAACGCCCCCATTCGCAACGGATCGCGGCCGATAAGAAACTCCCGGTAGTGGTTCACCGCACCTGTCACGGCCAGTTCACGGCCTGATAGGCCCGCTTCTCCCCAACCATGTACACCTTCGTCTGTCTCAACCTTCACGATCATCTGATTGCGTTGGCCAACCCATGCGGGATAGGTCTTAATGTCGGTTATTTTCATTGTCGCTTCCTGTTCTTCCCCTTGTGCCCTGAACGCTAAGGCAGAATTTCATCAGAATGCCGCGCTTCACATTGAGAATCCAGAGACTTCATCTTCTCCAGGCAGGCCTTGGCGAATTAACGGCAGCTCTCTCCGTCTTCAAGTCGTAAAGGGCGAATTCACCGTCCCCAGATTGCGCTACCCGTCGACCGCCGCCCGCAGGCTGTCCGCTTCCTCGTCGGAGAGTGCCCGGCTGCCTGCTTCGGCGTTCGTATGCGCCTGCTCAGGCGACTTTGCACCGGGAATCGAAACGGACACGGCCGGGTGACTGAACGTATA
This sequence comes from Caldilineaceae bacterium SB0675_bin_29, assembly GCA_009843665.1. Taxonomy (GTDB): domain Bacteria; phylum Chloroflexota; class Anaerolineae; order Caldilineales; family Caldilineaceae; genus Bin5. Next base: position 2,353 of record VYDA01000297.1, read on the forward strand.
GCGAATCGCAGCCTGTACCATCTCTTCTCCAGGAGAAACAACCTCGCTCAGCCGGCCGACCTGTAAGGAACGCGCCTCGAACTGTTCCTGTTGCGAACCGCCTTCGTTCCAGCTGGCCCGAACGCTATCCGTAAACACTGCCCCCTTCGTATAGCGACCCGAAAGCAGTCCCTTGGCCAGAGGTCCTCTGACCATCACGGCAATACCGTGCTCCTCGCAGTAGGGCAGGAACGCCTCCTCGGGCTCGCGGTTGAGCAGCGAGTAGTCCACCTGCACAACACTGCAAGTTCCCTCGCGGTTGAAGCGCATGAGAACGTTCAGGTCGTTGGTCGAGATCCCGTAAACGCGCAGGCACCCCTCCTCCTTCAGGGCCTCAAATCCCTCCAAATAGACTGCCGGGTCGTCGAGGTTTCCTTTGTGGCAGAGTATCACGTCCACCCAGTCGGTACGCAGCCGGCCCAGGATCGCGTGGCCGGAAATCCGAATCGAATCAACACTGTTCTTGGGAATCTCTCCGCCCGTGCGTTGTGCCCAGTTACCGATCTTGCTGACCAGGATTACGTTGTGCCGTATGCCGGTCAAGGCCCGGCCTACCCGCATCTCCGAAAGACCGTTGGGAATGCCGTAGGACTCAGCAACATCGAACAGAGTCATGCCCGCGTCGTAGGCGGCTCGCACGGTTGACCAGGCAGTGACGTCATCAATATCCCCCCACTGATTGCCGATATTCCATGCGCCCAACCCAACCGCAGAGACGGGCCAGCCGAGTTTTCCGAACGTCTCTGTTAGCATTTTGAAGACTCCTTGCAAACGTGATCGAAAAGAAAGAGTTAAGCCCTCACATCTTGCCTGTTGTCCGAATTGTGTTCCATCGCGCAATATATGGCAAAAGGAAGCATGGGATAAGTTCCGACGCATGAGGACTTCAACCAGGGATAAGCTTCAGCCTCTGCCTGTGTTCCGAATGCAAATTCATGAGTCCATTTCAAAATATTTGACACCAAGGCAAATATATTTGTAAAAGTGATTGACATGGGCAAATTTATTTGCTACAATGCATCAGCAAGAGAGGAGAAGACAGTGCGCAAAGTATTGGAAGAATGTCCCTCGTGTGGAGGCGAATTCGAAATAACTCGCCTTTCGTGCACTCTCTGTGACACTGAGGTAACCGGTCGCTTCGCGCCGTGTGCATTCTGTCGCCTCTCGCCTGAGACGGCCCAGTTCCTTGAAGTCTTTGTCAGGAGTCGCGGCAACGTAAAGGAGATGGAACGTGAACTTGGCATCTCCTATTGGATCATACGCAGTCGCATCAACGACCTGATCAAGGAATTGGGTTTCGAAACAAACGGCGAGGAAGATCTTGGTAGAAAGCGGCATGAGATCTTGGCGAGGGTAAATCAAGGCGAGATTTCCGCAGGAGAAGCCGCGGAACTGATGAGGCGGCTCCAGTGAAGAACATCACCTGTGGCGGGCTGATATCGCGTCTGTTTGGCGTAAGCTAAAGGCTTTCTATGGGTGGCAACGCCATTGTTCAAAATTCCCATAGTTGGAAGAGGAGAGGAAAAAATGGTACAGGAATGATTGGCCGTCCTTAAAATGTTGGAAGGTGGAAAAATTACCTTGGAAGAAGCCTCTGATCTTCTCCGGGTAATCGAGCAGCCCGACCCGCAAGAAGGACCCAACCTTGGTGAGTCGCCGTCTCGGCAACCGGCGAACGAACCGCCTGCTGACCTCTCTCACACCGAAATGGATAAAGAGTACTTTACTGGACTCGACCTGGCCATGTTGACAGAGATGAGAATTCATGGAGTGACGCCCGCGTTTATCCAGGAGTTGCGCCAACTGGATATTCCAGGCCTTTCTATGGACAAACTCGTCGCAATGCGAATCCACGGCGTAAAGCCGGACTTTGTCCGTGAAATGCGTTCTGCTGGGCTCGAACCCTCAGTCGACCAGTTGATTCAAATGAGGATCCACGGAGTTTCACCTGAATTCCTGACCGAATTCCATGCTCTGGGCTTCACGCAGTTGGACGTGCCCCAACTGATTCAAATGCGAATTCATGGTGTAACGCCCGATTTCTACGTGCAGTTGGAGTCACTGAGCATCAAAGACCTCACAGTGGACCGGCTAATCCAAATGCGGATTCATGGAGCGACGCCTGACTACGTACGCGAGATTCAAGCATTGGGATTCTCTGAGCTGAACTCAGGTAATCTGATTGAAATGCGAATTCATGGCGTAACCGCCGACTACGTGCGGCAGATAGAAGCCTCAAGTCTGGATGACCTCACACTGGACCGTCTTATCGAACTACGCGGTGGATGAGCCGGCTCCAGCCAAACGAGGACAATGAGCGAGCAGGCATAGCCCCCCAGTCGTTCCCGCAAGGTCACCCGATCCTGTTCCCTCGCTCGGCCCTGTAAGAATCCGCCGCAAGCCACACCATGATTGCCTCAGCCACTAACCACTAACCACTAACCACTGACCACTGCAGTTCTGGGCGGTCGGGCCTATTCGGCC
>VYDA01000013.1 GCA_009843665.1 Caldilineaceae bacterium SB0675_bin_29
GCCGCCGACGAGGGCGACGCCGCCGAGGACGACGGCGGCCACGCTGTTCAGGGTGGCATTGGCGCCGACGCTGAAACGGGGATCGCCGGTGCCGGTGAGGGCGACGGTGGCGAGGCCGGCCAGGGCGGCCATTGCGCCGCCAATGGCGTAGGAGGAGACTTTGGCGCGGCGCACGTTGAGGCCGGCGAGGCGAGCGGCGATGCTGTCGCTACCGATCGCGTAGATGGAGAGGCCAATACGGGTATGCCTTGAGAGGAGGAATACCAGAATTGCGGGAACCATCATCATCAGGATGGGCATGACGTAGGTGCCGCCGATCCCGGACTGGGCTCCGGTGAAGAGCCAGCGGAATTCGGGGGCGGTGCCGCCTCCGGGGGATGGCAGGATCCAGAGGGCAAACCGGACCAGATGTAGCCGGTGGCCAGCGTCACGACGATGTCGGGCACGCCGGATACGTTGATGATGTAGCCAACCAGTGCGTTAAGGATGCCGAGGCCGGCGATGAGGACGATGGCGATAAAGAGCACCATGGCAAAGGGCTGATCGTCCATGAAGCGGGCGGCGAGGGCGTTGGTAAGCAGAAGCAGCGCGCCCAAAGAAAGGTCGATACCGCCGGCTATGACGATGATGGCCTGACCGATGGCCAGATAGACGAGGGGCAGGCTGTTTTTGCTGATCGAGGTGACCTGGAACTGGCCGAATACGGGTATCAGGGTGGCGTACCAAATTAGCAACGCGCTGAGCAGGAGCCAGACGCCCAGTGTCCAAGTGTTGCGCGCCAACCCCGCGCGCCAGACGGCAAGGCTCGCGGACCGAACCGCGGTGATCATGCGGGGACCTCCAATCCGTGTGCGGCGGTGAGCAGGGAAGCCTCGGTTGCGTGCGCTGCGTTCTGTTCATCGACGATGCGGCCGTCGTGCATGATGAGAACGCGGTCACAGACGAGCTTGATTTCGGCGAGCTCGCTGGTATAAAGCAATATCGCCGCGCCGCTGGCCGCCAGTTCGCGCAGGAGGGCGTAGATCTCACGCTTGGTCTGGACATCGATGCCGCGCGTCGGGTCGAAGCAGAGGAGCGTCCGGAAGCCGGCGACGAGCCAGCGGCCGATTGCCACTTTCTGCTGGTTGCCGCCGGAGAGGCGCCGCACTTGGGAGGCGGCCCTGGTATCGATAGAGAGGCGGTCGATGGCGTTCATAGCGAGCTGGCGCTCGTCGGACGGGATGTGCAGCCAGTGGCGAATGCGGCTGAAGAGAGGGACGACGAGGTTCTGGCGGACGGGCAGATTTGGCAGGAGGGTCAGCAGGCGGTCGCCGGGGATGAGGACGACGCCATCGCCGACGGCATCGTATGGTGCGCGCCAGCGGCGCTGACTGCCGTCGACAAGGATAACGCCGTCGGACGGTTGCCTGTCGCCTGAGAGGAGGGAAAAGAGACGTTCCTGGCCTTGGCCTTCGAGGGCGACGAGGCCGAGAATCTCGCCGCGGCGCAGCTCGAAGGAGATGTCGCGCACGACGTCGCCGGAGTTCAGACCCTGGACCGCGAAAGCGATCTCCTGCGAGGAAGTACGTGCGTCTGACTCTTGCTGCGAAGCTGTCTCGGGTTCGTCACTCTCCTCCAGTTCACCGACGCCGGAGCCAAGCATGGCTTCGACCAGCTCATGTTCGTCAACGTCCTGCATAGTACCGGCCAATGTGCCGTTGGTTGCTTTTGCGTTCGGCTCGAAGAGGGCGACGTTGCGGCCATCGCGCAGGATGGTGGCGCGGTCGCAGATGCGTCTGACATCGGCGAGGCGATGGGTTATGAGGACAGCGGCGCGGCCCTGTTCCCGCCACTCGGTGAGTAGGGCGAAGACGCGTTCGGCCTGGTCAGCGGTGAGGGCGGCGGTGATTTCATCAAGCAGGAGGACTTCGGGGTCGCGGGCGAGGGCGCGGGCGAGGTCGACCACGCGCAGTGTCTCAAGCGGCAGCTCGCGCACGAGGGCGTCGAGATCGAGAGCTTGCAGATCGAACCATTCGAGCCAGTGGGTGAAAGCAGAGCCTTTGATCTCACTGAGCTGAAGATTCTGGCGGACGGTGAGATCGGGAATGAGTGCGGGGTCCTGGAAGACGGTGGCAGTGCCGACGGCCATGGCATCTACAGGGTCATGGAACTGAATCGCGCGGCCATCGACATGGACGCTGCCGGCGTCAGCAGGATGAACACCGGCGAGGATCTTGACGAGTGTGCTCTTGCCGGCCCCATTTGCGCCAAGAAGCGCATGGACCTCGCCGCGGCGGACTGCGAAGTCAACTTCTCGCAGCGCCACGACGGGTCCATATGATTTTGCTACTTTGACGGTCGCAAGCAGTGGCTGCGACTCACTCATTGCGGCTTCGATCCAACGGCGGGTGGCAGACTACTCGCCCGGCGCAGTACAGGCGGAGACATCGGCGCTGCCGTTGTAACTAGTGTAGGGTTCAATGTCGACGTAAGTGCTCCAACCTACCTGCTCGTCGGGCGCGTAGATTGAGTTGAGCGCGTCGGGATCGGCGGTGGTGAAAACTTTCGGCGTGAGAATGGTCTCGTGCGGCGGGTTGTTGCCGGTCAGCGCGTCGAGCGCGATGGCCATGCCGACGGCGCCGATGGCGGGCGGGTTGGTGACTGCTGCACCGATCAGACCTGCGTCGGCGAGTTGGATCAGTTGCTCGACAAAGCCGTTGTTGTCGGCGCCGACGATGGGTACGAAGTCAACGTCGGCGACCTGGAACTGCTCGACGACCGGGTAGTCGATGCCGGAGGTCCAGATGCCGTCGATCTCCTGTGTGGTGATGAGGTCAAGGGCCTGTTGCGCGCCGGTTGAGGGGTCCCAGCCGGTGAAAGTCGAGGCCACGACTTCGATGTCAGGATAGTTGGCGAGGGCTTCCATGAAGCCGTTGTGGCGGTCGGTGTCGGCGGGGACGCCGTCGATGCCGCGCATCTCCACGACCTTGCCGGAGCCGCCGAGCTGCTCGAAGAGCCATTCGGCGCCGAGGCGGGCGTAGGCGGTCTGGTCATTGGTGGCGACGTAGGCGCCCTCGGCGGTCACGGCCTGGTCGACAGCGACGACGACGATGCCCTGGGCGATGGCCGATTCGATGACGGCGTTGAGGCCCTCGCGATCGGTCGGGTTGAGGATGATGGCGTCAACGCCTTGCGAGATGAGGCCCTCGAGGTCGGCGATCTGCTCGGTGGGGCCGCCGTTGCGGTTGACGACGACGACGCTGTCGACGAGGCCGCTGGCGGTGGCCTCGGCTTTGATGGCGCAGATCATCTGTTCGCGCCAGCCGGTGCCGACGAGCGTGTTGCTGACGCCGACGACAAAGCCGCCTTCTTTTTCCTTCAGGGCGTCATCGCCGGTTGCCGGTGCGACGGCGACGCAGGCGGTGAGTGCCAGTGCGACTGCCAGGAGCAGTGTGAGAATTGTGAATCGTGATGACTGGAACTTCATGTGTTCTTCCTCCTGAAACTTGGTCCACTACGTTGTGAACAATCTGAAATTGTTGGTCTTTCTACGAGACTGCATATGCCGTCCGACATGTCGAGAGGACACTCCTCCGACGAATCGGGAACGGCTCAGGTCTCATCGACGGCTTGCGGCTAGTCCGGTTATATGGTGCGACTCACAAGGTTCCCAAGCACTTCAAGTATCACTTCCAGAACCTCTTCACTCACGGCGACTCCGTCTCCCATTCATCGATCATCGCCCACGCTTCAGCGCTGGCTTTGTCCCATTGCTCCAGTTCGGACTCAAGCTCCGGCGTCAGATCCACCTGTCTGATATGTATCTCTACTGGAATACCTTCGGGCAGTGACATATTTTGCCGTGGTACGGCCACACCGTCTTTTACGATTCCAGGAATAACCCAGCGTTCAGATGCCATGGCACAAACCTCTAGTGCTAATCCCGTTCCCTTGGATCGAGAGCATCGCGCAGGCCGTCGCCCAGGAAGTTGAAGGCCAGCACTGTGATCACGATCATGAGACCGGGAAAGAAGGCAATATGGGGGAATCGCAGAATGAAGGCTCTTCCATCGGCCAAAGTACCGCCCCATGAGGGGTTTGGCGGGCGGATGCCCAGGCCGAGGAAGGAGAGCGCGGATTCGAGAATTATAATGCCCCCGATGCCGAGGGTTGCCAAAACGATGATCGGGCCCATGACGTTGGGGAGAAGATGGCGCCAGATGATGCGCCAGTCGCGCACGCCGACGGCGCGGGCGGCGGTGACGAAGTCGGTCGCTTTGAAAGACATTATGTCTGCGCGTACGACACGGGCGAAGCGGGCCCAACCGGTGACGCCGATGACGACGACGGTGGTAACGAGGCTCGGCCCCAGAACTGCCGCGAGCACAACCAGAAGGGCGATGATGGGGAAGGCCATGAGGGTGTCGATTACCCTGGAGATCAGTGTGTCCTCCCAGCTGCCGAGGTAGCCGGCCACTGCGCCGATGACTACGCCCAGAGTAACTGCGATGCCGGTTGCCAGCAGGCCTACGAGCAAGGCGACGCGGGTACCGAAGATTACGCGGCTGAGGAGGTCGCGTCCCAGATGGTCGTAGCCGAAGGGATGGGCTAGGGTAGGACTGCCGCCGCGCATGCCGCGAAAGATTTCGTCGATGGGGTCGTAGGGCGAAATGAAGGGAGCAAAGATCGCCATCAGCGCCAAGAGGAGGATCACAACCAAGCCACCGAGGGCAATACGATTGGCGCAGAAGCGCCGCCAGGCCTGGCTCCATTCGGAGCGGTGGGCCGTTTCAGAGATGAGTTGGGCGCTGGCAGCCGAGGTAGTCGAATTCGACACAGTTTAACCCAAAGATATAGCGGTGCGATAGACGTGTAGATCTAACTCTGTAAT
>VYDA01000481.1 GCA_009843665.1 Caldilineaceae bacterium SB0675_bin_29
GAATCGGGCGGTCCAGCCTCAATTGCAGCCAGCCCTCGTCGCCGGGAAGCAGCTCGTCGGCAGCAAGGAGCCGTATATGAGCTGGCGTCTCTGACGCTCCGCTGAACAGGTCTACCGCTGTGTTGTGTCGCAGTGGTTTGGGCGCGTCGGGCAGCAGGCGGAAGGAAACATCGAGCAGTCGCGTTGCCCGCAACGTACCCGGCGTCACCGCCACCTGTCCGCGGCGGATTTCATCGGTGGCGATGCCGCTCAGATTGACGGCGACGCGGCTGCCCGGCAATGCGCGTTCGATTTCCTGTTTGTGCGTTTGCAGGGCGCGCACGCGTCCTGAAGGCCCGTCTGGAAGAATATCCACCGGCTCGCCCACGGCAAGATGTCCGTCGCTCAGCGTGCCGGTTACGATTGTGCCAAAACCGGGCAAGCTGAAAATACGGTCGATGGGCAACCGCGGACGTCCTCGATCGCGGCGGGGAGGCAGCGCTGTTAAGACGTTTGCCAAGGCCGAACGAAGCTGGTCCAGGCCTTTGCCGTCCTGCGCACTTACAGGAACAATGGGGGCGCCTTCCAGTCGTGTCCCGGCCAGAATCTCCTGAACGTCGAGCTCGATCAGCTCCAGCCACTCGGGGTCGTCGATCAGGTCTGTCTTTGTCAGGGCAACCAAGCCCTCGGGAAGCGCCAGCAGGTCCAGGATGGCGAGGTGTTCACGGGTCTGGGGCATGACCCCCTCGTCTGCGGCGATGACGAGAACTGCGGCGTCGATGCTACCGACACCGGCGAGCATATTCTTGATGAAATCGATATGGCCGGGGACGTCTACAATGCTGACGGGCTCAAGAGTGCCGTCGGGCATTGCCAGGTCCATCCAGGCGAAGCCGAGCACGATGGTGAGCCCGCGACGTTGTTCTTCCTCGAGACGGTCGGGGTCAGTTCCCGTAAGCGCCTGGACCAGGGTCGACTTGCCGTGGTCCACATGTCCTGCGGTGGCGATTACCCGCATCAGGGGCGGTTCTGTGACGGCTCAGAAGAGACGATTCCGGCCGTGCGCGGCGTGCTGTTGTTCTGGCGGGCGTACAGTTCGGCGGTGCGGCGCTGCTTCTGCCATTCCTCTTCCAGGTCTTTCATCGTATCGTCCCTTTCTTCAAGGGCCGTCTGCAGACCGTCGAGCCAGAGCTGGGCGGCGCTGATATACCTGCCGCCGTATTGCTCCTGCAGCTTCCACAGGAGGCGCAGCATCTCTTCGTGGACGCGCAGGTCGTGCAGAATCGGAGGGAGGTGATCCAGTAGCTCTTTATTGTTTTTCTCCTGTTCCCTCCACAGGTGCTCCTGCCGAAGACCCTCGCGACGGCTTCTTTTTTCGTACTCCTCCTGAAAATCCTCCATTTCCCGCCGCATGCGTTCTTCGGCAAGACGCTGCAGCTCTTGCACCTGGGTCTGGTCGCGACGCATGTTCTCCTGAAACTCCGGGATCGTATTTGCAGCTCGCCGGGCGGTTTCCACGGTCTGGGAAAAGGACTGCAAACGCTCTTCATTCTTGCTAACGACCGACTGTTGATCGTCTATGATTTCCTGCCAGCGGGTGAGAACCTGTAAGCGTTCGACGACTTCGACACGCAGCCGCTCCATGAACTGCTGTTGCTCTTCACGGATCTCGGCAAAGACGGGGCGCCAGCGCTCAATTTCAGAGCTCATGCGGCGGTCGGCGTCCTCCAGGACGGAAAAGCGGCCGGTGAAGGCCTCAGTACGTTTGAACAGTTCGACGGTTTCCTGCTGTAACTGGGCGATACGTTTTGCGTCACCCGTGCGCTGGTCGGTGAGAAAGGGAATCTGGCGGGTACGCTCTTCAATTTCCTTTACAAGCAGATTCACCTGGTTTCGGCTCTCCATTATCATATCGACCAAGCGCTCTTCCTCGCCCTTGCGCAGGTCGACGGCCTCTTCGATGCGGCCGATGCGAGGCAGTTCACGTCTAACCTCACTGATCTCTCTGGTCAGGGCTTCCCTGTCTGCCAGCCTGGCGCGCTCATGTTCGCGAGCGGTTTGGGCCTGCCCCTCGTCGCTCCGTTCGATCATCAGGCTGAGCTCCTGCTTGAAGCTCTCAATCTGCTGTTCCAACTGGGTGAATCTGCCAAATTGTGCGGTCGTAGATGCCAGGCGTCCCTCAAGCTCCTGGATACGACGCGCTTGTTCAACGATGTCCCCGCTCTGGCTTTCCAATTGCTGTTGCAATCGGGAAATCTCCGCTCTATCGCGCCGATGTTCTTCATCGAGCCATGTTACGATCTGGGCTAGTTGGGCGTTGTCCATTTTTCTTTCTTTCGGCTCACCCGGTTGGTATGGGTGAACTCAAATGGGCTTGACTGGCAAGCGAACTGAACTCATTTGCGTTTTTGGCCCCTTCAACACACGGACTGGGGACGGATTCGGGCCTGTTGCCAACCTGTCCAATGGGGCATTGCGGAACCTAAATTATACCACCCGCCAGAATGCAAAAACAACAGTGAACCAATGAGAGCAGGGCATACACATCCTATGGGGAGAGAACTCTGAGGAGAATGTCAGTTTTCCAACCCGAACGGTTACGTTTGGCGGCAATACCGATTTTGGCGCTTTTCTCTCGGCGCGGGAGGTTGAAAGCCAAGCGGCGCGGGAAGGGCAGGTTGTGCTGCGCACGGCCTTAACCCGTCCGACTGTCGTCCTCATCCAAGACCAGGTGGACTGAGTTCCTGATGTTTCGGTGGCTGAGAGTGGAAGTCAGGAGCAGTCCAGTGTTTGAGGAAAAGACGGAATTCAAATTCGATTCAAATGCCTTGGGGGCAGATGCGAACCTTGCATTCATGCGGATGGTTAGTCTTGATGGTGTGGCAAGGGCTTTCTCAACTGTGTGTTGGACGAGCGTTTACAAGTGCTTACGAGTGTTTACGAGCGTTTACGAGCGTTTACGAGCGTTTACGAGCGTTTACGAGCGTTTACAAGCGTTTGCGTGTTGTCTGGGTGCAGTTCATGCAGTTTGTGTGATGGGCTGCAGTTAGGGTCTTGCCGGTGCAGGTGATCTCATATGAGCGTTGGGCGAGAGTTTATGAGAGTTTACGAGAGATTACGAGCGTTTGCGTGTTGTCTGGGTGCAGTTCATGCAGTTTGTGTGATGGGCTGTGATCAGGGCCTCGCCGGCGCTGGCTGGCCCGTTCAACTTTTTGCATGCGTTGAACGAGAGTTGTACGAATTCTGCCATGGTGGGACGAGTTGGTCGGTTCATGTCGGGTCAAGTCGGGTTATGTCGGCTAAAGTCGGGTGAAGTCGGGCGAAAAAAATTTGCTGGCCTTCTTTGCCGTTACGGTTTTGCATCAGTTTTTTTCGTTTCCGGAGCCGACTCCCGGTATTGGCAAGTTCTCTACGATGGTCATCCACTGCTCTAACAGACGACAGACTCATTCCGGATAGCTGGCGATGAGGGGCAGGGCGTCGGGTCAGGTCGGGCAGGGTTAGGAAAAGTCGGGTCAGGTCGGGTCAGAGCGGGCAGTTTTCCTTGTTATGGTCTTTTGCGCTTGACTTCGTGCACGTTTCCTCGCTGTCTTTGCAGGTACTGAGCAGATTGCAATGAGCTGCTTACGGTCTTGAAAGAGCCCTCTCGCGCACTCAGTTTCCCTGCCATCGGGAATCATGGCTTGATGATGATGAAACGCTCTCATTAATGCCTTGTCACATGTCGGTACGGGGATATTATATCACTGTTCTTGATGTAATTGCCCTGCCATTCTGAGAAATCCATGGCATTTTGGTGAACTTTCACAGATGCGCCGCAGGACCGAAGCGGCAAGACCGCGAAGAGGCGCCCAGGCCGAAGGCGTATGTTGTACTGCTGTGATAGATGTACGATTTAAGTCTGGCCTTTCCTAACAAATGTAGAACCCAATTGAGACCAAGAGTATTGGTCAAAGGTTGTAGAGATATCATAGAACCATCTGACAGACTCTTCATTTGAAAGGAAGGGAAGCCAAGATTGTTCGACCGGATATGGAAAAATGGGGCCAGAGTTTGGCCGATTTGCGGTTGTTGTCGGTGGAAGCCAGGGATAAACGAAGCCGGGAACGTTTTCTGGCACTGTATATGATCGCAGATAGGCAAACAAGTGCCTTTGCCTGGGCACGGGAAAACAATCGCACCAGGGAGACAGTCCCCAAGTGGGTGCATGACTATAACCGGTCGGGCCCGGAGGCGGTGTTCTATCGTCATACGGGAGGGCGTCGCCCTTTTTTAGCCCAAAGCAGGTTCAGCGACTCGTGAGCGTTGTCTGCGAAACCGAGCCTGAAGAACATGGACTGCCCGGTCATGGTTGGACGTTGAAAGAGCTGCAGCACTGGCTCAAGCAGGTCATGGGTTGCGGCCTCGCTCGCAGCACGCTGCACCGCATTCTGCAAGCAGCGCAGTTGCGCTGGAAGAAGTGCCAAAAAGTGTTCAAAAAAGCCGACACACAGCAACGTGCGGACTTTATGGCACGCTTTCACAAGTTGTATGCGCAACTCTATCGCCAGAAGATCCGTTTGGTCTATGTCGATGATGCCCACATCCACCGCGATATGGACTTGGGCTACACCTGGGCCAGAAAGAACCAGATTGCCTGGCGTATGAGTGACTCTGCTCCGCTCTCTGATCGCATTAACTGGTATGGCGCCTACGATTTTGGCGCAGGACAATGTTTCATCTGGAACGAGGGCAGCTGTAACAAAGAACACACGATTCAGTTCTTGCAGCGCATGGCTGAACGGCTGGGGGATGGGCCGGGCCCAGTCGTGATCATTTGGGACGGCGCCACTTGGCATCGAGCCAAAGCCGTTCAGGTTGCCGCCGCCAAACTCGGTCTCATTCTCTGCC
>VYDA01000334.1 GCA_009843665.1 Caldilineaceae bacterium SB0675_bin_29
GCGCCTCCTCCGGCGACCGCGTCCACTCGAACATATCCGCCGGCGGCTCCGTCCACGGATCCTCCAGCGGCCCCCCCTCGTTGCTCAAATGCCACAAATTGCGGTCCTGGCTGTAAATGCGCTCGGCCGACGCCTTCACCGGCACATTGTGCTCCTCCGCATAGTCCAGCGCATCCGAGCGGCCGCGAATGTCCCACTCCCGCCACGGCGCGATGATCTTCAGCTTCGGATTCAGCGCCATCACCGTCAGCTCAAACCGCACCTGGTCATTTCCCTTGCCGGTCGCCCCGTGCGACACCGCGTCCGCCCCCTCCAGCTGCGCGATCTCCACCAGCCGCTTCGCAATCAGCGGCCGCGCAAACGATGTCCCCAGCAGATAGTCCCGCTCGTAGATGGCGCCCGCCTGCATCGTCGGAAACACGTAGTCGGTCAGAAACTCGGCCCGCAGGTCCTCAACGTAGCATCGGGTCGCGCCCGAAGCAATCGCCTTCTCTTCCAGGCCGTCCAGCTCCTCCTCCTGTCCCAAGTTGGCGCAGAAGCACACGACTTCGCAATCGTAGTTGTTCCTCAGCCACGGGACGATCACACTCGTATCCAGGCCGCCGGAATAGGCGAGCACCGCTTTCTTTACAGCTCCTTTGACAGCCATATGCGTTTCTCCATGTTCTGAGTGGCTCCTCCCGTTATTTCACTTTCAATCTTCAACCCGGCCGGTCAAGCCTTCCGATCCCTGACCACTGCAATCGCCAATTCTAGTTCACAAACAAAAATGCCACTTCGGAACTACCGAAGCGGCACACGGGAAACGAGCGAAGAGTACTGCGCAGTCCAACAGCAATTCCTCAGGAATGCTGCCGCCGGACTTTGCGCCCGCTTCCCGCGGGCCTCCTCCTCGCAAAACCAGTATTCGTAAAACTCATTCTCGATTCAAGACTCTGTAGCAGGGGATAGAGATTTCCAGGCAAGGCTATCGCAACTATCACGCAAAGTCAAGAATCGGACGCTATCGATTCAACCTTCGCAAGAGGCCCCATCCCTGCCGACACGAATTGAGAAGGTCTTTCAACATCAACGACCAGGTCTTCCACACCACGCAGGACCACCTGCTTTCTCTGCTCCGGCTCTGCCGCCAGTCGCATCGAAGAAAACCGCTCCAGTAGCCCCGTGAGAGCAATGCGTCCTTCCAACGTGGCCAGGGACGCACCCAAACAGAAGTGAATCCCCCGTCCAAAAGAGATGTGGCTCTTTTCCTGCCGTCCTATGTCAAGCCTGTCCGGATCCGAAAACGCCTCCGGGTCGCGGTTCGCCGCGCCGACGACGCAAACCACCTGCTGGCCGGCACGCACCCGCTTGCCCCCAATCTCCACGTCCTCCAGTACCGTGCGACCGTCGAGCTGCACTGGGCTGTCGTATCGCAGCAACTCGTCGATGGCCGGATCAAGTAGATCACGCTGCTCCCTGAGCCGCTGCAATTCCTCAGGGTTTCGTAAAAGCGCCAGCATACCATTGCCTATCAGATTGCGAGTCGTTTCGTTACCCGCAACCAGCAATAGCAATAAGGTCGCCAGGAGTTCCCCGTGTGAAAGCCTGTCGCCCTCTTCCTCTGCCGCCAGCAAGGCGCTCACAAGATCGTCCTGCGGATCCTGCCGCCGCAGCGCAATGATCCCCTCAAAGTAGTCGTATAGCTCCTGTTCCGAGCGGCGGAACCGTTCCCTCTGCTCCCATGTAAGGATCGGCTCCAACGAGAGAACGATGTCATTGGACCAATCTTTGAACCTGTCCAGGTCCTCTGCCGGAACGCCCAGCATCTCTGCGATCACGATGATCGGCAGAGGAAATGCAAAACTATCGATCAGGTCGAACTTGTCTCGTCCTTCAACTTCGTCCAGCAATTCTTCCACGATCTTCTCAACGCGCGGCCCAAGCGCCGCCACCGAACGAGGCGTAAATGCTTTGGAAACAAGCGATCGCAAGCGCGTATGGTCCGGCGGATCCAGGTCCAGCATGCTGCGGTCCTTTGTGTACACCCGGTCGCCTGCCCCGGCCTCCTGGTTGGAAAAACGACGGTGGTCTTGCAGCACAGCCTGCACGTCTTCGTACCTCGTCAGAACCCACGCGTCGACTAACCGCATCCTGTGGACCGGGTCCCGCTCCCGCAACCTCTGATACGTTGGATACGGATTGGCCAGAACATCCTTGGACGTCAGGTCAAAAACACCCCCCGATTCCAGCATATCCCAGGTCAACAGGCCCCGCTTGGCAATCGGCGTAAAGAGTTCAATAACAGGTCTCGGAATCGAATTCAACACAATTGTCATTCCTTCCAAAGTCGCGTCTGCCGGAACGCCAAGGCTATCTCAACTACCTTCCACAGTCAAGAATCCCCCATTCTATAACGCATCCCAAATCGACGCCGCACTTTCATGAACCTGCAGAAGCAACCAAGCCCCCCAACCGATCACCAACCACCAACCACTGACCACTGACCACTGACCACTGACTACCGCCGTTCCACACGTATCCGCAAGCTCTCTACCCCCCGCAGTACAATCTGGTCCCTGAACTCAGGTTCAGTAACCAATTCAATCGAGGAAAAGCGCTCAATCAGATTCGCGAAGGCAACCCGCGCCTCCAGGAGCGCCAGGGGCGAACCCAGGCAATAATGAATACCTCGCCCAAACGAAATGTGGCTCTTCTCCTGCCGGCCGATATCCAGTGCACCCGGGTCGGCGAAGACTGTCGGGTCTCGATTCGCGGCCCCCACCAGAATGATCACCTTCTGACCGGCACGAAATCGTTTGCCCTTGAACTCCGTGTCCTCAAGTACGACCCGTATGATGATCTGGACAGGGCTGTCGTACCGCAGCATCTCATCGATGGCGGAACCCAAAAGGTCTGAGTCCTCCCTCAGCCGTTGCAACTCGTCCGGATTCTTGAGTAGCGCCAGCATGCCGTTGCCAATCAGGCTGCGCGTCGTCTCGTTTCCCGCCACCAGCAAAAGCATCAGCGTTCCCAGCAACTCGTCGTGCGAGAGTCGGTCACCCTCCTCTTCAGCTGCCAGAAGCGCGCTGAGCATGTCGTCCCGTGGTTCCATTCGCCGCTGCTCTATTATGCCCTCGAAATACTCGATAATCTCATCCGATGCCCGCTCCCCCCTCACAATCTCTTCCCCGCTGAGAATCGGTTCCACCGCCAGCGCAATGTCGTTGGACCACACATTGAACTTGTCACGGTCTTCTGCTGGGATCCCCAACATCTCTGCAATGACAATGACAGGGAAAGGAAACGCAAAGTCGCTGATCAGGTCGAAGCTGTCTCTGTCTGCCAGATCATCCAGCAGTTCCTCCACGATCTCCTGAATCCGCGGCCCGAGCGCCGCCACCGCACGCGGCGTAAAGGCCTTCGAGACAAGCGACCTCAGCCTGGTGTGATCAGGAGGGTCGAGGTCCAGCATCGTCCTGTAAGGCGCGTATTCCAGCTTGTTCTCTCCGCTGGAAAAACGTCTGTGGTCCTGAAGTATCGCCAGAGCATCGTCGTACTCGGTCAACGCCCATGCGTTAATCAGCCTCATCCTGTGTATCGGGCTCTCGCTCCGTAAACGCTCATACACGTCGTACGGGTTGGCCCTCACCTTGCGCGAGGTCAGGTCAAAGCTGATTCCCGATTCCAGCCGTTCCCAGGTCAACAGAACCTGCTTTGCAGCCGGCGTCACAAGTCTGGTTACCGACTCTGCAAAAACGTTCCCCATTCTGGTAGCTCCTTGAACAGCACTATCGGCGAAAAAGCGACTGGGGCACGTTGACGTCTGTCAGTACAGCGTTCTGCGGATGCAATGTGCCGCTAATCCGCCCATTCACGCAAGATAAGTCCCAGTCGCCTATGGTGCTCTTCTCATCCCTTTGTGGTCAGAAAGGTTTTCTTCGCGCCCCTTCGCGGCCCTTCATGAAAAGAAAGGTTTTCTTCGCGCCCCTTCGCGTTCCTTCGCGGATAGATCGGTGTTCTTCGCGGATCAAATAGTTTTGTCTGTCACAACACGCAAAGGTCACAGCAGCTACTTGAACGCCCCCATCGTCATCCCCGACGCGATCTGCCTCTGAAACAGGAAGAAAAGTATCAACACGGGAATCGTGGCCAGCGCCATCGCCGCGTACTGCAACGCCAGTACAGTTTCCACCGTCATCGGTGCCGGCTTATACAGCGCGATCGCCAGCGGCAACGTCCGTACGTCCGCCTTATTCATCAGAATCAGCGAGAAGAAAAGCTCGCTCCAGATCCAGTTAATGTTGATAATCGCCATCCCTGCGATCGGCCCGCGGCTGATGGGCATTACAATCCGCAGGAAGACCCCCAGCCGCCCGCACCCGTCAATTCGAGCGGCCTCCTCCAACTCCACCGGCATGTGCATGAAATAGGCCCGCATCAGGATGATCGTAAACGGCGCACCCAGTGCCGCATACACGAGAGTTAGCCCAAACAGGCTGTTGCGCAGACCCAGACTGCCGACGAAAAAGTATAACGGAATGGCCAGTGCATGTGCCGGCACAGCCAGGCTGAGCAACAGCGCCTGGTGCAGGGTCCCGTTTCCGGGAAACTGCCCCCTTGCCATCGCATAACCGCACAGGCACGAAATCGCCAGCATCAACACAATCGTCGCCGCCAGCACGACTGCGCTGTTGAAAAAATACCTCCCAAAGAACATTCCCGTGCGGTCACCTGTCCAGACATCTATGAAGGGCGCCATCGAGAAGCCCGTCGGCAGACTGAAAGGCGTATTCAATATCTGCGTATCCGTCTTCAGCGTGTTCATCAACAGAAAAAAGATCGGATACACCTGGACC
>VYDA01000711.1 GCA_009843665.1 Caldilineaceae bacterium SB0675_bin_29
ACGATGGCATGAAATCCCTATCTGACCAGCTTCGCCCCAATATTGGGATGCACCCGTCAATTGAAGGTCTCTTGACGGCATACGACCGATTAAGTACAATTCCGCTGCCTCTTGCAACTCTCTGTCTACGAAGAACGACGACTCAAGGAGAACCCGTCATGAAAAAACTGAATCAGCCATCCGACGACATCACTCGAAGGCGATTCCTCCAGCTGGGGGCCATCGGCACCGCGGGCATTGTTGCCGCCGCCTGTGCCGCAGGCGGCGGTGAACCGGCCGCCGAGGACATGCCGGCAACGGCCGCCGACGCCGAGACCGAAACCCCCGCAGAGGTGCCGGCCTCTCCCGGCGGCTACAGAGAAGCGCCCATGCTGGCCGAAATGGTCGCCGCCGGAGACCTGCCCCCTATCGATGAGCGCCTTCCCGCCAATCCCCTCGTCCTCGAAGGCATGGAGGGCATCGGCAACTACGGCGGCACCATGCGCCGCGGCTTCAAAGGCGTCTCCGACCGCTGGGGTCCCACCAAGCTCGCCCGCCAGGGATTGACCTGGTATACCCCGGAACTTACACTCCGCCCCAACATCGCCGAGTCCTGGGAAAGCAACGACGACGCCACCGTCTGGACATTCCACCTGCGCCAAGGAATGAAGTGGTCGGACGGCAACGCGTTTGACACCGACAACTTCGCCTGGTGGCAGGAAAACGTCATGCTCAACAAGGACGTCACGCCCGCAATAGGCCGCCACTGGGTGACCGGCGCCGAACGAACGCCCATGACCATGGAGTTTCCCGACAAACACACCGTCGTCTTTACCTTCGCCCACCCGAATCCGATGTTCCTTGACCGCGTCGCCCCGCTGACGAGAGACCTCTTCGCTCCCCATCACTACCTCGCCCAGTTCCATATGGAGACCACCGACGACAAGGAAGCTCTGGAAGCAGCCGTAGAGGAAAGTGGCCTCGATACCTGGGTGGCCCTCTTCTCTGACCGCAACTGGTGGTACCTTAACCCCGACCTGCCCAGCCTCTACTCCTGGACAGCCAGTAACCCCCTGTCCGAGGAGCTCTTCGTCATGGGGCGTAATCCCTACTTCTGGCAGGTGGACCCCGAAGGGAATCAGATGCCCTATATCGACTCCATCAGGCACCGGCTCTTCGACACCAACGACGTCTTTGACCTGCGCATCATCAACGGTGAGGTCGACTACCAGCAGCGCCACGTCACCGCCGCCAACTTCACCCTGTATAAGGAAAGTGAGGACAGCGGCGGCTATCGCGTACAGCTTGGCGCCGGCGACCAGCACGTCTGCCTCACTCCGAACCAGACCGTCCAGAAGCCCAGGTTGCGCGAGTTCTTCCAGACCCGCGACGTGCGCATCGCCATGTCTCTCGCCGTCGACCGCGACACTCTCAATGAACTCGCATTCGAGGGGCTCTACACGCCGCGCCAGTACAGCCCGCTTGAACAGTCGCCCCAGTACTATCCCACACAGGCCTACGCCCACATCGAGTACGATCCCGACCGTGCCAATCTGCTTCTCGACGAAGCAGGCTACGCCGAAAAAGACGGCGACGGATTCCGCGTCTACCCCGACGGCAGCGGCGACACCATCAGCTTCGTCGTCGAAGGAACGGCACAGCCCGGCTCGCCCGATGAGGACGCAGTCCAGATAATCATTGGCTACTTGGCAGACGTCGGCATCAAGGCCACCTACAAGGGAATGGAGCGCTCTCTCTACACAGAGCACTGGGCCGCAAACGAGATCGACGCCGCCTTCTGGGGCAGCGGACGCTCGCTTCTGCCCCTCGTCGACCCCGCCTTCTTCCTCGGCACCGGCCTTGACCGGCCTTGGGGCGAAGCCTGGGGCCGCTGGCGCCTCGACCCCAACCACGCCGTCGCCGAAGAACCGCCCCAAGGCCACTGGATCCGCACAATGTGGAACCTCTGGGACGAGATTCTGGTCGAGCCGGACGAGGCCAGGCGCAATGAGCTATTCACCCAGATCCTTGACGTCTGGGCCGAGGAGCTGCCGCAGATCGGCTTCCTGGGCCAGATCCCCAATCCGCTGATCGTGCTCAACGGACTGCGCGGGCTCGACCCCGAGTATGTCTACCCGCTCAGCAACCCGACCTCACACGGGGGCCTGGTACAGGTACATACCTTCTACTGGGACGATCCGGCCAGCCAGAGTTAAGTAGTCGCTAGCCTCTTCGGGTCTCGAAAACAGTGCTGGATTCCTGAATGAGGGCAATCGGTGAAGGTCAGCCCAAGTCCAACCGCGGGGCGTTCTCCCTTCACGAGGACGCCCCGCCTAATCTGCCCGCGGCCCCGTGCCGCCCTTACAAACGAAAAACTACAAGCCCGCTGCTGATCGTTATGCCTGCACGCCGCAGCGCCCCTGCATCCAACAGAGGACCATTCCAATGACCTCATACCTCAGATGCCAACCCGAACGCAGCACCTACGTTGACCAGCACACCGGCCGCACGATCGAGCAACTGACCAGCAGCCCAATGTCCGATGTCCACACCTACTACGACATTTCACCCTGGTCGGCCGACGGCCGTTACATGGTCTTCTCTGCCGCCAACCCTAACGATGTAACTGACGTCCACCGTGATACCTTTGCCACCAACAACGGCCGGATCTATCTTATGGACCTGGAGACCTACGAGCTGCGCCTCCTCGCCGAGAACGCCTTCTACAACACCCATACCGGCGCCTTCCCCGTCTGGCACCCAACCAAATGTGAAGTCTTCTTCTACACCGGGCCCGAAGAAGTCTCCGTTGTCGACGCCGAGTGGTCGCGCCTCGGTCAGCACGGCGGCAATATCCTGCGCAAAATGAAGGGCGGCATCCGCCAGATCAGCCCCGATGTCAAGCTCCTCAGCTGGACGACCAACGATATCCGTACCGACCTGCCCAGGGGCGTCTACACCATGCCTTCGGAGTCCGACTCGAACGCTGAAAATGGTGACGGGCTATCCCTGATCGCCTCCACCGAATCGCTCTACGAAATGACGCCCAACAACGATCTCTTCCACATCGACCAGATGACCGTCGGCAATACAAAGTGGACCCCCGACGCCCAGCACATGCTCGTCGCAATGTGGATCAAGGCCACGCCTGACGACCTCTCACCCTGGAAGAGCCCTTTCCGCCGCAGTATCTACATCGTCAGCCGCGACGGCAGCGAACGCCGCTGGCTCACCTTCTTCGGCCACCCCCACAGCTGGACCGCCAACGGCACAAAGGTGCTCTATTCGGGCTATCTCACCCACACCGATGAGGGACAGCAGGACGAGCCGCGGCTCCACATGATCGATTTCGACGGCAAAAACAAGGAAGTCGTCATCGACCATCCCTTGGGCGGCCATCCCATCGCCAGCCCCGACGGCAGCAAGATAACCACCTGGGATCGAGAAGGCGTCATCCTCGTCGACCTGAAAACACAAGTTGTCGACCATATCGCCGCCTTCGGCCCCCACTGCGATCATAACTCCCATCGCGGCACCCACCCCCACTGCCTCTGGAGCTTGGACGGCAGCCGCATCCTGTACAACTCTGCCCAGTCAGGTCGCAGCCACCTCTACCGCGTTGAAGCCCAATGACGCATTGGACCCGAAACTTCCTTTCCCTGCTACATGACGTCAATCGGTGGAGCCCTAGATGAAAATTGAGAAGATCACACCCTTCCTGGTAGACAGATTCCTCCTCGTGCGCGTCTACACCGACCAGGGCATCGTCGGCAACGGCGAGGCCGGCCTCTGGGCGCACCATGGCGTGGTCCATCGCGCCATCCTCGAGCTCAGCGACTACTTCGTCGGCAAGGACGCCGCACGCATCGAACACCACTACCAGACCGTCAGCCGCGATGCCCACTTCATGGGCGCCGCCCTCAGCGCCGCCCTCAGCGCCGTCGACATCGCCCTCTGGGACATCGCCGGCCAGGCCGTCGGCCAGCCCGTGCATCAGCTCCTGGGCGGACGCGTGCGCGACAAGATCAAGGTCTTCGCCAACGTCGGCGGCGCCACCGTCCCCGAATGTGCTGCCAGCGCCCAGCAGCAGGTCTCGGCCGGCTATCTCTCCCTCCGAATGTCACCCTTCCTGCCCGGCTTCGAGCGCAAGACGGCCTCTCAGGTGATCGGCGAGGCCGTCGCCATGGTCGCAGCCGTACGCGACGCCGTGGGCTTCAATATCGATCTGGGCCTCGAAATCCATCGCAACCTGCGCCCGGAAGAGGCTATCCTCCTCGCCCGCGAGCTTCTTCCCTTCCGCATCCTCTACTACGAGGACCCGCTCGCTCCGGAAAGCCTGGAGCCGGTGGAATACATCGCTAGGACTGTACCCCTGCCCATGGCCACCGGCGAACGCTTCTACAACATCTTCCAGTTCAAAGACCTCATCGACCGCAAGATCGTTAGCCTCATCCGCCCTGACCTCTCCCTCGCCGGCGGCTTCACCCAGGTCAAGAAGATTGCCGCCATCGCCGAGGCCGCCTTCGTCGGCATCTTCCCCCACCTCATGGGCAGTCCAGTCAACATCGCCGCCTTCTGTCAGCTCGACGCCGCCATCCCCAACTACGTGTTGATGGAAAGCCATCCAACCGCCGACGCCTTCAACGAAATCGTCGACCACCCCGTCGAACGTCAGGGAGGCTATCTCCTCGTCTCAGACCGGCCCGGAATCGGTCTTGAAATCGACGAGAGCAAGCTGGACCGTTTCTCTTTTCAACCCAATAAAATCCTTGGTAACTTACACGCCGACGGTTCAGTGGCCCACTAGGCAGCGCCGTCAGGAGCCAGCTCTATG
>VYDA01000286.1:0-2748 GCA_009843665.1 Caldilineaceae bacterium SB0675_bin_29
GGGGCGGAGCCCCCGCACAAGGGAGGGCCGAATAGGCCCGACCGCCCAGAAGAGCAGTGGTCAGTGGTTAGTGGTCAGTTGTCAGAGGGGTCGCTTCCTTTGCCCCAGTGTTGATCGCGGAATGGCTATGGCTCAGTCGTTGCACTTTTCGTCAATGATTGCATGTGCCAATGCGGTTGAACTAAAGTCTGTGGCGTAACAACCACGGTTGTTGTACAATTCCTGCGGCACTGCTCGCATCACCGGTTATTCTGGCAATAGCGAAAGTGCGTACAGTTCGAGGCCGCTCCCAAAGGAAGTTCGCGGCGTTCAGATTGCGAGTGCAGTAGAAATGGGATAAGGCCTCTGGCAGGCGGCGCAGGCCTCAGGCCCCAGCCATCCATTTTGCATACATCGCGTACGATCCTTCGTGAAGAATCGCCGCCAGACGGAGAAACAAGATGACAGCGAACACCATTCAGAACGCCCAGGTCGGAAACACCGCACTCCAGGTTACCCGGTTAGGTATGGGCACGGCCCCAATCGGCAATCTTTACGAACCTCTCAATGATGCTGAAGCCCTTGAGACGGTACAGCGATCCTATGAGCACGGTATTCGTTTCTTCGACACGGCTCCTCTGTACGGCGCCGGAGAGGCAGAGCGGCGGCTTGGCGCCGCGCTCCGGGGCGTTCCACGCGACGAGGTAATCATTCAAACCAAGGTCGGCCGCATCATACGCCCCGATCGTTCGATCTATTTCGACTATAGCCGAGACGGCGTGATGAAGAGTTTCGAGGACAGCCTCGAACGGCTGGGAATGGACCGTGTTGACATTCTTCTTGTACATGACCCCGATTACGAGAACGCGGAAGCTCACCACCGACAGTCCTTGGACGAGGCATTCCCTGCGCTTCTTGACCTGCGTGCGCAAGGAGTTATCGGCGCGGTGGGAGCAGGGATGAACCAGTGGGAGATGGAGTGGGAATTCGCGAAGAACGTCGACGTCAACTGCTTTCTGCTGGCGGGCCGCTACACGCTCCTGGAGCAAACGTCGCTAGATTTTCTGGACTGGTGTACTGAAAACGATGTAAGCATTTTTCTGGGCGGAGTTTACAACAGTGGCATCCTTGCAACAGGGCCGGTGCCAGGCGCAAAATACAACTATGAAGATGCGCCGCCGGAGATTCTTGCAAAGACTAAGAGTCTCCAGGAGATAACGACACGGCATGGTGTGCCTTTGCACGTTGCCGCGTTGCATTACGCGGGCGCTCATCCGGCCATCGCCTCACTCGTCATTGGTTCGGCGACGGCGGCCGAGGCGGATGACAACAGGGCCATCTGGGATGTGAATGCGCCTGCGGCGATGTGGCAGGAACTTCACGATAGCGGACTGATCGCTGCTGAGGCGCCGTTACCGGCCTGACCTGAAGGAGAAAGAGGCCATGTTCGCCGCTCTACAAGGAATTCTCCAGTCAATCCTCGTATTCCTGGGCCGGTTGATCAGCAGTCTCTTTATTTCAGTTTCCGTCAGTGGCCTGGAGCACTTTCCACGCAGCGAAGGCTTGATTCTCGTTTCCAATCATTTCAGCTGGTTCGACGGCCCGTTGCTCATGATCTTCCTCCCGGTCCGCATCGTATTCTTACTTGCCATCGAGACGGAACGTGTTTGCTTTTTCCGTTTTCTCAGCCGGTCGTTCAATCTGATCCCGATCTGGCGAGGGCAGGTGGACCGCAAGGCGATGCGCGCGGCGCTGGCCGCGCTGAAGGAGGGCCGAACAGTCGGCGTCTTCCCTGAGGGGGGAATCGATCCGGCGCTGGCTGGGGCCCGTGAGAGGGGAGAAAGGATCGAGCAGATCGCCGGTCACACAGCGCGTCACAGCGCCAAGCTGATTCACGCCCAGTCCGGCATCGGTTTGCTGGCGACGCAGGCGCAGTCTCGACTGCTGCCAGTAGCCGTACTCGGTTCAGAAAAGATCCTGGTCAACCTGCGTAAGTTGCGCAGGACACATGTGAGGATTCGAATCGGCAGACCGTTTGGGCCTCTCTCCATCCCCGAAGACCTCCCCAGACGGCAGAGACGGAGACACTTTGACGCTCTCGCCAAAGAAGCCATGACTCAAATCGCCGCATTGCTACCGCCCGGAAATCGCGGTCCGTACCAGGATGTAGTCTGAATTCCTCAATTGGGCGGTCGGCAGTCAGGCGGGCCAGCACAGTTAAGAACGCTCCTCCTCTACCCCAAAATACACTCCTAATGTGCGTTCAATTTGAGAACCTGCTTTTGTGCGTGTTTCGTAATGCGTATTTCGTATTGTGTAAGTGCAGACTTGACTGAGGCGATACCATCGACTGATCCGCTCGAAAAGTCTTGGTGTCAAATGGGACTTACGTTAGTACGCACTAATTCTGGAATTGAAGACACTTACCTTGAATGGCAATCCTATTGCATGGTCAATATGTGCGAGTTGAGAAGAGGGCAATAGTTGGTTAGTAATCGCGGCTACATCGCAGTCTGCTTACATGCAAATGCCCAAATTGTGAAGAATTCGGGCATTTGATGTATCCTATGCCGAACGGCCCAACCGGGCTGGCGACACGATCTTCATCGAGTTGCCGCCGCGCCCCGGGCCTTCCATCTGCTCAAAATCAGAATATCGGTCCGAAGCTCACCCCTTTAAGGAGGGAACAATGACAATCGCTCAACGGAGCAGGAGCCGCCAGGTTTCCCGGCGCGCGTTTCTGCAAGGAATCGGCATCGGGTCCACGAC
>VYDA01000286.1:2758-4810 GCA_009843665.1 Caldilineaceae bacterium SB0675_bin_29
ATATCGAACTGGACTTTTTCGCCTGGGGCGACGCCTCCGACATCCCCGCATGGGAGGAGTTGGCGAGCACATACGGCGAAATATATCCGAACGTAACTGTAAAGCCGTCGATCAGCGGTACAGGTGTGGACTACTACACCAAGTTGCAGACCACATTTGCGGGTGGCGTCATTCCTGAGGTGGCCTCTTTCCAGGGATGGGAGTGGCAACCGTTCAGCGATGCCGGTCTGCTGGCACCCATCGACGCCTACATTGAGCGGGACGGCTTTGACGGCCCGTATCCTGACGGCGTAGACAGCATTGAGTTCAGCACGCGTCGCGATGGGAGCCGTTATCTGATTCCGCTCCAGTCCGGTGTGATGGTGATGTTCTACGCCAAGAACGCCTTTGACGAAGCCGGGGTTGCTTATCCGACGGACGACTGGACGTTTGACGATTTCGTCAGCATCGCCGAGCAGCTGACCAGCACGGACGGCGATTCCAAGATGTACGGCTATCAGGCCAACGGCAGCTATGCCCGTGACATCCACTGGATCCGCTCCACCGGCGTGCAGGAGTTCGATAAGTTGGTGGATCCGCGCACTGCCATGTTCGACCAGCCGGAGATCATTGATATTCTGCAGCTGGTTGCGCAGGACTTCATGTACAGCCTGGGCATTTCGCCGACGCCGGCCGATCTGGAGGGCGGGACCAACACGATCGACACCGGCAACGCGGCGATGAAGTATGAAGGCCCCTGGTTCTTCCCGCGACTCAACAGCCCGGAGCTGCGTGAAGAGGGCAAAGAGATCGAGTTTGACGTGGTGATGATGCCGCAGATGGCGGATGAGAGCCGGCCCCACCGCGGCTGGGCCGAGGGCGTTTGCGTTCCGAAGTCCGACCTGGTCGACGCGGCTTGGGACTTTGTCCACTACATGGGCGGCGAGGACGGGCAGAAGATCTATTCGACCATAACCGGCCGTATTCCCAATACTTCGGACCTGGTCGAGAACTTCTGGGGCCCGACGATTGAGGAGCGCTTCGGCGTCTCCAACGCGGCGGCATTCAGCAATGCCTTCCTGCGTTCAGAGGTGGACGTTATCGGCGGCGTCTCGCGCGGTCAGATCTGGAGCGAGGTCGCCAAACCGGTTGGCTGGGATCCGATGCTGGCCAACAGTGCCACGGCCGCTGACGTCATGTCGGCGGTCAATGAAGGTGTGCAGGGCCTGCTCGATGCCCACTGGGCGAGGCAGGGATAGTTGAGTTTTGCCGAACAGGGGGTGGCGAGTTGCAGAGCCACCCCTTTGAGGAGCTTACATGGCCGTAACGACCGCACCCGCGGGCAGGCGCCGTGTTTCGAAGCGCCAACTGCGGGACTGGATTGCAGGCTATCTTTTTGCCTCACCGTTTATCATCGGGTTCTCGGTCTTCATCGCTTTCCCGATGCTCTACTCGGTCTATCTGATCTTCGTCGAATGGGATCTTCTGAGCCCGCCAAGGTTCGTCGGATTCGCAAATCTGGCGAAGATGTTCAGAGACCCGAAGGTCAATCTCAGCCTCTACAACAGCGCTTTTTACACGATCTTCGCTGTACCCATCCAACTTACAATTTCATTTACGCTGGCGCTGGCATTGACGCAGAGAATTCGCTTCCGGGACTTTTACCGGGCCGGGTTCTATATGCCGATCATCGTGCCTCTGGTTGCCAGCGCTGTAGTCTGGCAACGCGTGTTGCACCCGGAGTTCGGCATCCTCAACGAGGCGCTGGGCTGGTTCGGTTTTGAGCCGCGCATGTGGCTCTTTGAACCGAAGTTAACGAAACCTGCGTTCATTTTCATGTCATTCTGGATGATCGGCCGACAGATGGTGATCTTCATAGCCGGGCTGGGCAACATCCCGGACTCGCTGAAAGAGGCCGCCAGTCTGGATGGCGCCGGCGCGATTGGCCGTCTGCGTTACGTCATTCTGCCTCTGATGACGCCCCTGATCATCTACAACTCGGCGATTGCAATCATCAACTCTTTTCAGACTTTCGTGCCGGCGATGAGCATGACCGAGGGCGGGCCCCAGGAC
>VYDA01000619.1:0-1613 GCA_009843665.1 Caldilineaceae bacterium SB0675_bin_29
CTAGTTCACCACCTCCCTCTCAGTATAGCTCACCCCCATTTTGGGATGCACCCCACATTTGCAATCTCTTGTGCCTACCTCCAAGTCTGTGATACCATCAGGCTCTCCTAAGTCCTTCACAGATCAGTGGGTGTTGCGGCTTAACTTTTGCAGGTTCTGGCAATGCTCGGTTCATTCAGTCAGTTGCATAATCATCCCCCACCGGCTGAATGAGAGCAAGGGTGGAGTCCCAATGGCTTCTCTCTTCCTTATACACCGCAGACGGCATACAGATTCTCCCGCGACTTCAGTTCAAATTCCTGCAGCGTCCTGTACTGCAATGTTCCCGCGTCGTTCACGTTAGATTCGGCATCAGCCATAGAATCCCCCGTGTATTGTCCCTGGAAACGTTAGGTTGAAACTCGTATCGAGGTTTTCGGACCATACTGCCAAGGAGAGCAATGGCCATGATCGAGCGAAAAACCTCCCGCCGTAAGTTCATGCAACTCTCCGCAGTTGCCGCCGCCGGTACTGTCGCTGCAGCCTGCTCCCCGACCCCACCGTCCCCCGAAGCCGAAAAACCTCAGGCAGTCCAGGGTGAAACAGTAGCAACACCTTCATCACAATATGGTGAAGCCCCGATGTTGGCCGAAATGGTCAGTGCCGGCGAATTATCCCCTGTAGACGAACGGCTTCCCGTAGATCCAATGGTTCTGGACCTGCCCTGGTCCCAGGTTGGCCACTACGGGGGAACTCTGCGTAAGGCGACAACCAGCAGTTCCTTCAGTGATCAGACACAATTCATGTACGGTCACTCCAGCCTGCATTGGACCGAAGGTGGGCAGGAAGTTGGGCCTGGCTTGGCCAAAGCCTGGGAAGCCAACGAAGATGCGACTGTCTGGACCCTTTACTACCGCGAGGGTACACGCTGGTCGGACGGTGAACCGTTCACCGTCGACGACGTTATCTTCTGGTGGGACGACATGATTCTCAACGAAGAGCACCCGTCTACCCGGCCCTCTTGGACCATGTCGGGTGACGCGCCGATGCAGTTGTCGAAAGTGGACGACTACACCCTGACCATCCAGTTTGCCGGCCCCTCACCCATTACCGATATCGAAATCGCAGCCTGGGTGGGTGGAGGCATAGGCACAGGGTTGGACGCTCAGCCCCGGCACTACATGGAACAGTTCCATCCCGACTACTCTGACTCCGAGGACTTCTCGACCTTTACCGCAAAACAGGAGTGGTGGACCAATCCTGAGCACCCGGTACTGAATGCGTGGCGGCCGGTCCGGCTGGAGGCGGGCCAGCGACTGGTGATGGAACGCAATCCCTACTATTACATGGTGGATGTGGAAGACAATCAGCTGCCATACATTGACTCCGTAGACGTCGGTTTCGCCGAGAATAACGAGATTCTCAACCTCAAAATCATCAACGGCGAAATCGATTTCATGGCCCATCCCAATCTCAGTCTGCGTAACATTGCCATCTATAAGGACAATGAAGAAAACGGCAGCTATAGACTGGAACTGTGGGATAACGGCGCCGGCGGCGCACCGGCTTGGGGCATCAACTGGAACTACCCTGAACCGGAGAAACAGGCCGTCTATCGCAGTGTCGAGTTTCGC
>VYDA01000619.1:1623-4804 GCA_009843665.1 Caldilineaceae bacterium SB0675_bin_29
TCACCGCTCGCCACGGGGCAAAGAACTGCTGGACCAACTGCTGAACCTTGCAGTTGAGCACGATCCCGAAAAGGCCGCCCGCCTGCTTGATGACGCAGGCGTGACTGATCAAAATGGAGATGGATGGCGACAGCTGCCCAGCGGAGAACCCCTTGAAATCTGGATCCAGATAAACGCCGGTAGCCCGTTTACCGAAACAGCCGAACTGATGAAAGAAGACTGGCGGGCGATTGGGCTGGACGCAAGGGTAGACGCCATGCCAGGCGTTCAATTGGGACAGATTTTCCTGGGAGGGACCTTCGACATCCGTGTCTTTGGCGGCGGTGCCCCGGGTTCGGCGGACCTCCTTAGCTTCCCGGTTTTCCTTACCTCGTTCGGCCCCAGTGGCCGTTGGGCGCCTCTTTACGGCGCTTGGATGAGCCTCGAAGGCACTCCCAGGGAAGGCGTTGACGCCGACAAGCCGCCGCAAGATCGTCAACCCCCCTGGGATGAGCCAGCGCTCGATGATCCGGCTTACCGAATGTGGCAACTGCACAAGCTGGCCCGCAGGGAGCCTGATCGCCAGAAGCGGGATGAATTGGTTTATGAGATCTTGCAGATCCACGTCGACGAGGGGCCCTTCTAGTTCGGCATCATCGCTGACCTGCCGCGTCCCGCCATCATAGGCAACCGCGTAAAGAACACGCCCACACGCGATCAGCTGCCCCTTGGTGGCTGGTTAGGTCCCTGGGTAGTCGCATATCCAGGCGCAATAACCTATCCGGAGCAGTACTACCTGGAAGACATGGCATGACCAAGCCCAAAAACGTCCTCTTCATCGCCGTTGACGACCTGCGCCCTGAAATCAGCTGCTTTGGCAAGGCCAAATTGCATACCCCAAATTTGGACAAGATCGCGGCTCGCGGCATTCAATTCAACCGCGCCTACTGCCAGGTGCCAGTCTGTGGTCCTTCGCGAATAAGCCTGCTTACCGGAAAACGCCCTTCGCAGCCGACTGGCAACCGCTGGGGACTGGGCTCCCCGCCGCCCGGGGAGCCCAGCCTTCCGGGCTATTTCAAGGCACAGGGATTCCGGACGGTTTCCATAGGAAAGGTCTATCACCGCAACGACGACGACGAGTCCGGCTGGACAAGACGCTACCGCGATACGTTCAAGGAACAACCCTATACAGTCCACGGCTACTGCGCCGGCTATCAGCTTGACGAAAACCTCCGCAAGTTGAGAAACTTTGGCCGGCAATTCAGCCAGGCCAAGGCCGGTCTCGATCTTCCCCCAATCTGCGAGGCGGCCGACGTACCGGACAACGCCTACCCTGATGGGATTATCGCTCAAAGGGCGGTCGAGGTACTTCGGGAGTTCCAGGGGCAGGACGATCCCCTCTTCCTGGCGCTGGGATTCTACCGGCCTCACCTACCCTGGGCCGTGCCGCAGAAGTATTGGGACCTCTACGACCGTGACGATGTAAATCTTGCCCAAAACCCATTTCTCCCCAAAGACGGCATCGGCATTTCTAATCTGGGCGATTTCCTGCACTACGGCGAAGAGGAAATCGATCGCACCTACTCCGACCTGGCCAAATACAGTGAGGATGACTTCCCGCTCCTGAGCGAGGCAAAGCAACGAGAGTGCATTCATGGCTACTGGGCAAGCGTGAGTTTCACAGACGCTCAGATTGGAAGAGTCTTGGCCGAGTTGGAGAGACTTGACCAGCTGGACGAAACGGTGATTGTTTTGTGGGGCGACAATGGATGGCACCTTGGTGAACACAGACTTTGGTCCAAAACAACCAGTTTCGAGGAATCGACCAGGATCCCGATGCTTGTGTCAGTCCCGGGCCTGACAAATGGCCTGCCTTGCAATGCCCTGGTTGAACTGGTCGACCTCTATCCCACACTCTGCGACCTGGTCGGGTTTGAGCGGCCACCGCATTTGGAGGGTTTGAGTCTGGCCCCGCTGCTCGAAAACCCGCACAAAGAGTGGAAAGCAGGCGTCTTCTCAATGATGCATCAAGGCCATGCCAGAACCTTGCGCACAGACCGCTACCGCCTCACTCGCTATACCTATGTTCCCGCTGAAGGCGACCTCTGGCACCTGCGCGATTCCGCGTTAGGCCATGCCTTCGAACTCTTCGACCTTCACAATGATCCAGGGGAGAACGTGAACATCGCCGGACGCCCGGAACACAGAGCGCAGGTCGAGGAGTTGGACCGGATGCTGACCGCTGGCTGGGCGCCAATCAGAAGCCAGGCGCAGTGTTAGCGCGACACTGGCAGAGTAAGTGTTCGTAAATCTCTCTTTTGACGTGAACCAGCGCCTGCCTCTATCGAAAGAACCCAGATAAACGCTGCAGTTTACCTGGAGTCTGATTTCAACCGAAGGGATCTGTGATGTGTTGCGAGTCCGCAGGCGGAGCCCAGAAGTTTGTCAGAACCTGTGGGGCTTTGCATTCGCCGTCCCGGCTCTAGTCCTGACCATCGTAGAACTCGCCAAAGAGAACCTGGAAGTGCTGGAACGCGTCTACGACGGCGTGCAAACTGTAAGCGAATCTGCGGCTGAGTTCCGTCAGAAACTAGATGCGATCTTGGCGAGCTGATAGCCAGGCATTAGGTCAGGTGACCTTCACTTCGCTGCGTGGCGGTCACCCGTTGTCAGCACATACCCGTTCAACCACCTTTCCTCCAGTCGTCCACGATGGCAGCCGCACCACCCCTTTCACGCTCTGTCCTCAAGTCCGTGCCGGGGCTGGAGATGAGAACAGACAGTGTGCGGCGTTCTTAGGATGGCGTTCTTCCCCCTTCTACATCTGGATATCCGCAGACGCCACTTGAAAGCGAGAATAGACAATGAAGTTCGGTGCATCGGTGTGGCCATTCAAATGGACTATCCCCTATGACAAATCTATCTCGAGAATCGCCCGGTTAGGGTTTACCGCTGTCGAGTTGATTGCGTGGCAGCCCGAGGTTCTCGACGAATACTATACTCCGCAGACAATTAGAGACCTCAGAAACATCATAGACAGCGAAGGCCTCGTGCTATCTCAGTTCGTTTCAACCCCACCAGGAATGGCCAGTCCGGATCAGCGAGACAGAGATCGATCCGTTGAGCACTTCAGAAAGGTAGTCGAAGTCGGTGTCGAACTTGGAACCGAATTCGTCAACAGCGTTTCGGTCCATCCGTTTAA
>VYDA01000248.1 GCA_009843665.1 Caldilineaceae bacterium SB0675_bin_29
TCGTCGAATTCTTCCGGGACGCGCTTGGCTACATTTACCTTGGCGACTGGACCAGTCGTCCCGATAACAGTAACGCGGAGCGGGAGAGGCTCGGTGCCTGGCTTAAGGGTCAGGGTTACAATGACAGGATCATCGACAAGGCGCTGCACAAACTGGAAAAGGCAGTCGCGCCCGGCGGCGGCAGGACACTCTACGACGCCAACAAAGAGTTTTACGGCCTGCTTCGTTACGGAGTCAAGGTCCAGCCCGACGTGGGCGAGCAGCACGTCACTGTTCGGCTGATCGACTGGGAAAACCCTTCCAACAATGATTTCGCGGTTGCCGAGGAAGTGACGGTCTCCGGCGAAAACACCAAGCGGCCCGACATCGTTCTCTACGTCAACGGCAT
The DNA here is from genome assembly GCA_009843665.1 of Caldilineaceae bacterium SB0675_bin_29. Lineage (GTDB taxonomy): Bacteria > Chloroflexota > Anaerolineae > Caldilineales > Caldilineaceae > Bin5. The sequence continues at coordinate 389 of VYDA01000248.1, forward strand.
CGCCCTGGGCGTACTGGAACTCAAGCGTTCCATAGTCTCAGTGGCCGAGGGTATTCGCCAGAACCTCGACAATCAGAAAAGGGAGTTCATCCAGCCGTTTTTCTCCACCGTTCAACTTGTAATGGCAGGAAACGAGACAGAGGGGCTGCGTTATAGCGTTATCGAGACGCCGGAGAAATACTGGCTGCGCTGGAAGGATACCGAGACCTTTTCGGAGTCCGGTGACAATATCCTGTTGCGTGAACTATACCAGCTTTGCAATAAAGAACGATTGCTCGAGATCATTCATGATTTCATCGTTTTTGATTCAGGCATCAAAAAGATATGCCGACATAACCAGTACTTTGGCGTAAAGGCAGCGCAAGGTCGAGTGAAGCGCCGCGAAGGAGGCATCATCTGGCATACCCAAGGCAGCGGCAAGAGTCTGACCATGGTCTGGCTGGCGAAGTGGCTTCGCGAAAACATCACTGACTCCCGAGTATTGCTTCTTACTGACAGAACCGAACTGGATGAGCAGATAAAGGAAACTTTTGAGGGGGTCAGTGAGAAGATTCATCGCACAAAAAATGGCGCCGATCTGGTGAATGTACTCAATACCAGTGAGAAGTGGCTGATCTGTTCTCTGATACAAAAAGTCAAAACGTCAGAGGAAGACGATATCGATGCGTTCATAAAAGACATACGCGGCCACCTGCCCAAAGACTTTTTCGCCAAAGGTGAGATCTTCGTCTTCGTTGACGAATGTCATCGCACCCAGTCCGGCAAGCTGCATGATGCAATGAAACAATTGCTCCCAAGTGCAATGCTTATTGGTTTCACCGGAACACCCTTGCTTAATCAGGACAAGAAGCGGAGTATTGAGACGTTTGGGCCTTACATCCATACCTACAAATACGACCAGGCTGTCCGCGACGGCGCGGTACTGGACCTGCGCTACGAGGCGCGGGACATCGACCAGAATATCACCTCGCAGTCCAGAGTTGACCAGTGGTTTGAGTTGAAGACCCAAGGTCTGACCGACTTGGCAAAGGCGCAACTCAAGCGGCGTTGGGGCACCATACAGAAGGTGCTGAGTTCACAGGACCGACTGGAAAAGATCGTCGCTGATATCCTGGTGGATATGGAGACCCGGGACCGGCTGAAAAGCGGCCGCGGCAATGCGCTGCTCGTATCCGGCAGCATCCATTCAGCTTGCCGATTCTTTGAGATGTTTCAGCAGCGCGGTTTGGGTGGTAAATGCGCCATCGTGACTTCTTATAGACCCTCTCCATCCAATATCAAGGGAGAGGAAACCGGTGAGGGCCTCACGGAGAGGCTGCGTCAGTACGACATCTATCGAAAGATGCTCGCGGCATATTTCGACGAGCCCGAAGAAACGGCGATGCACAAAGTCTCACAGTTCGAAAAAGATGTAAAGAAACGCTTCGTCAAAGAACCCGGTCAAATGAAGCTCCTGATCGTCGTAGATAAGTTATTGACTGGCTTCGACGCACCGTCGGCGACATACCTCTACATCGACAAACAGATGCAGGACCACGGCCTGTTCCAGGCAATCTGTAGAGTCAACCGCCTTGACGGGGAAGACAAGGAATACGGCTACATCATCGACTACAAGGACCTGTTCCGGTCACTGGAGCAATCCATCAAGGATTACACCGGCGAGGCGTTTGACGGCTATGACAGGGAAGATGTGGAAGGCTTGCTGAAAGACAGGCTGGAACAGGGCAGGGCGCGGCTTGAAGAAGCGCGCGAGGCAGTCAAGGCATTGTGCGAACCGGTAGAACCGCCGCGGGACAGCGCGGCCTTTCTGCGTTTCTTCTGCGCCGCCGACAGCGGCAACGCGGAGCAACTCAAGGCCAATGAACCGAAACGCGTCGCACTCTACAGGCAGGTGACGGCATTCCTGCGAGCTTACGCCGACCTGGCCAACGAGATGCGCGCGGCCGGCTATTCCGATGCCGAAGCGCAGACAATCAGGGCTGAAGCGGACTACTACGAGAAGGCGCGCCAGGAGGTCAAGCTTGCCAGCGGCGATTACATCGACATGAAAATGTACGAACCTGCCATGCGCCACTTGCTCGACACGTACATCCGCGCTGAGGAAAGCGTCCCGGTCTCGGTGCTGGATGACCTGACGCTGGTACAGTTGATCGTGGAACGCGGCGAGGCAGCGGTTGATTCATTGCCGGAAGGCATCCGCAACCAGCCCGAGGCGACAACGGAGACCATAGAAAATAACGTGAGACGGCTCATCATCGACCAGGCGGCAGTCAATCCCAGGTACTACGAGAGAATGTCGAAGTTGCTGGATGCCCTGATCCTACAACGCAAGCAGGAGGCGTTGGAATACAAAACCTACCTTGCCGGGATCGTGGAATTGACCAGGGAAATCGCACAGCCGGAAACGACGCACTACCCGCCGACCATAAACAGTCCGGCTCGCCAGGCGCTGTATGACAACCTGAAGGAACACGCTCCACGTATGGCCGAGCTGACTCTGGACAAACAGGTGGCAGATACTTCCGATGACGTGGCTGAGGCTATTGCCTTGAAACTGGACGACGCCGTGCGCGCGGTGAAAAAGGCAGACTGGCGCGGCAACAGGTTCAAGGAACGGGAAGTGAGAAATGCCGTCCGGTCGGCGCTTGGCGATGACGAAGAGCTTGTGAACACATTTTTTGAGATCGTGAAGGCACAGCGTGACTACTGAGCAAAGCGTCATCGACGTTAACGGCCTGGCCGTTGAAGTTGTGCGCAAGAACATCAAGCATCTCTACGTGGGCGTTTATCCGCCGGGTGGCCGGGTTCGGGTCAGCGCGCCGTTACGCATAGACAAAGACGCCATCCGATTGGCGGTTATTTCCCGGTTGGGCTGGATTCGCAAAAGACAAGCGCAATTCGAACAGCAGGAACGACAATCCGCGCGAGAATACGTATCAGGCGAAAGCCACTACTTTGAGGGGCGCCGCTACCGGCTGGATGTGATTGAGCAAAACAGCCCGCCTGCCGTCCTGCTCCTCAACAATGCCACGCTGGCATTAAGTGTGCGTCCCGGCGCCCACCGGAGCCAGCGGGAAGCGGCGCTTGACCGATGGTATCGCGGACAACTACGCGACCGCTTGCCCGCCCTTGTCGAGAAATGGGAACAGAAGATCGGAGTACAGGCCAATGAAGTTCGCATCAGGAAGATGAAGACCCGCTGGGGGACATGCAAGAGTCGCGCTCGTCGCATCTGGTTGAATCTTGAACTGATGAAGAAACCCGCGTCCTGCCTTGAATATGTCGTCGTTCATGAGCTCGTCCACCTGATTGAGCGTAAGCATAATAACCGGTTTCGTGAACTGATGGACATGCACATGCCCCAGTGGCGCAGCCATCGGGATGAGCTTAATCGCGCGCCCCTTGCTCATGGGAACTGGGAGTATTAACTCAAACCGGGTTTAAACGGACATGGGGACGGATTTGAAATCCGTCCCCCGGAACTATCAGATCACCGCTTCGATAAGGTTCGGACCCGGTTCGGCCAAGTAAGCGGCCAGTTGCCGGTTTAATTCTTCAGCGGTTGCCACCCGGCAAGCCGGGACTCCCATTCCCTTTGCCAGGCTGACCCAGTCAATTTCCGGGTTGTCTATGTCCATCATGGAACGTGCCCGGGCGCCCGGCGCGCCGGCGCCGACGCGCTGGTATTCAATGTTGAGGATCCGGTATTTGCGGTTGGCCAGGACAATGGTGGTCACGTCCAGCGACTCCCGGGCCTGGGTCCACAGCGCCTGCAGGGAATACATGCCGCTGCCGTCCGCCTGCAGGCACAGGACCTTGCGCTCCGGGCAGGCCAGCGCCGCGCCGGTGGCATTGGGCAGACCCTGGCCGATGGCGCCGCCGGTGGTGAACATCCAGTCATGGGGTTCCGTCGTGGCGGTAGCCGGTATCAGGCTCCCGCCTGAACTGATTGCCTCCTCGGCAACGACGGCATTTTCCGGCATCAGGGCGGCGACACTGAGGGCGATGGATTCAGGAGTCAGTTCGCCCGCCGGCAGGGGTGGTTTTTCCAGGGACATCAGGATTGGGGAGACTCCGCCGGCGCCGAGTTCGTCGATCACCCTGGCCAGGGCATCGACCACGTCGTCCCCGGCTGCGGCCAGGTGGTGTACCCGGCAGTCTTCAGGAACCAGGTAGCTGGGCAGATCCGGATAGGCAAAGAAGCCGACCGGCGGCTTGGTGCCGGCAATAACAAGGTGCCGGATACCCGTCAGCGTTTCGATAATCGCTTCCGGGAAGTACGGCAGGCGTTCAATATTCCCTCGCCCAGCGCCGCGCGTGATGCGCGCGGTAAATGTATGGGAAAAGACCCGGGCATTCACATGGTTGCCTATCACGCTCGCCAGCCTGGCTCCCTCCTCCAGCAG
>VYDA01000307.1 GCA_009843665.1 Caldilineaceae bacterium SB0675_bin_29
AACGCCCCCTCTCCTACAACATGCCTCGCCGACCTGGTGTCTACATTGGACAGGTGCCCAACCGAAAGAATTCCGCCAACCAACGTCCCGCCAAATCCCCCGTAGGGGCACCCCTTGTAGGTGCCCTGGTTTGGCCTCCCTCGTGGGCCCTTCGTGTCTCTCTGTGGCCCTCCCTGGAACAAAGAAAGGTGTTCTTCGCCCCCCTTCGCGGATCGAAAGGCTGTGTCTACAACAAGATTCCAGCCAAAGACATCCCGAACCGACCTGCAGACGTTCTGTTCTTGTTGAGCTTTGTTCAGCCTGCCCGAAATGTCAACAGAACCTAGGAATGAAAGTGTCAGGTCAATAGCCATGCACCGCGTTTGCATGAAAAGGATCGCTTCCCCCCTGAATTTTGCCAGTCGCGGGCTCAATACGGATGCCAACGTGGTTCCCGAAGTGGGTTTCGCCGAACCTCTCTTTCAGCGGTAGCAGGTGATGACCCATAGCCGCGAGATCCCGTTGTACTGTGTCGGCGATGCGGTCGTCGAGCCAGATTCTTCCATTCGTAGGATGGAATCGGTAGAACTCAATGGCTCTTTGAATCCCCATTCCGAAATCAATCAGATTCACGATCGGATGCAGGGCCATGCCACTGATGGCGATGCTAAGCGAGCCGCAGAGCGCAGCGAAAGGTCTACCGTCTTTGAAGACTAGCACGGCTGCCGTGAGTCGCTGCATCCCTTTCCCCGGAGCGATAGAGTTGAGATAGCCCGGCCTGGGGTCGAGGCGGTGCATGCTGTTGTTGAGCAGAACCCCTGTCCCCGGCACGGTCACCTTCGAGGCGAAGGGGTAGCCCAAGCTGGTGATCAAAGACACGATGTTGCCATGCCCGTCCACTGTCGCGATCTTGGTCGTGTGCCCGTTCCCCTGTCCGACGTCTTCCGTTGGCTGAGGAAACGTCCCCGGGGGCGGCCTCTCTTCAAACTCCCAGGGATCTCCCGGCTTGACGACTGGACTGGCCTGCGCCAGATCAATCTCTGCGGCACGTTTCTTCGCGTATTCCTTTGAAGTCAGTCCTTTCCAAGGTGACTGATCTCCCCGGGGATCACCTACGTGCATCAGTGTATCTGTCCATGCTCGACGCATGGCCTCGATCATGACGTGTCTGCACAGCGCGCCATCCGGGTCCATGCTGCTCAGGTCAAAGCATTCCAAAATGTTGAGGGCCTCCACGAGTGTGACATTGCCGCCTGTTACATATTCATAGCCGCGATATGTGTACGGCTTCGCGGGATAGATATAGGGCTCATAGTTGGAAAGGTCCGTCAGAGTCAACAGGCCGCCATTCGCGGCCATATCCGTGGCGATGGCCATTGCGATTTCGCCCTCGTAAAACGAGGCTGGGCCCTCGCTGGCAATCTTGCGCAAAGTCTGGGCTAAGTCCTCTCGCACCACTGTGTCGGCGGGATGCCGCGAGGTAGTTCCCGCCAGCAGGGGTAAGCCATCTTTGAGAAAAACGGCGGACGTCTCTGGAAATCGACGAATGAGTGCCGCCGAGCCAGTAATATAGTTCATCATCGTGCTGTCTACTGGCACGCCTTCCTTCGCCAGTGTGATGGCAGGGGCGATTACTTCGGTCAGGGGTAGAGTTCCGAATCGTTCGTGCGCGGCACAGAGGCCCGCGACTTGGCTTGGCACCATCACCGATTTGTAACCGACGGATTGAGCATCCCCCTTGACCTGGGGATAGCCCAGGACATCGCTGTTTCGCTTATCCAGTCGTTCGTACATGTCCGGTGTCGCCTTTGCCGGTGCAACGTCATAAAAGTCGACAATCGTAGTCTCCCTTGTATCGGCCATGTAGACCGACATGACGCCATGTCCGCCGATGCCGCACATCGCCGGTTCAGCCAGCTCAGCGACAAAGGCTCCAGCCACCGCCGCATCCACGGCATTTCCCCCTCTCTGAAGTATGCCAATGGCCGCCTCGACCTCCAGTCTATGTCCGGCAGCCACTATCGCGTTCTCGGCGGTGATCTCATCCCTTGTCGTGACCTGCCCTTTAGGAGGTGGCATCCTCGTTTCTGCCTCTGGTTTGGAAATGGTCGAAAGAATAGTGAAAATCGTTCATGCCACCGACCAGCTGAAATCCTGGAGCCATCTTTAAACCACAGCTGAATCCTTCACGGAAACCTTCTTCGTAGTGGCTTGACCAAATTAACGCTCAGCCGAGTCACGGTCAAGGCCGTTCATTACCACCCGAAGTCGTCCCCGACAGTTAACTTTTCAAGCCATTGACAGGACTTCAATTCAGAACCCCGCCACCCCGGTTCGCCCGATCATGGGGTCCGCGCCTCCATGAAGCCGCCCTGAACTGTCGATGCTGACAGCCGTGGGACGGCCAAAACCTCCGCTGGAGTCAGCGTCCATGGAAACGATGCTGTGTCCCATATCGGTCAGGGCACTCTGCACTTTCCCAGGAATCCGCGAATCTAGAAAGGACTCTTCATACAAGGCTTCGGCCCATACGCGCGGCGTCTCGATGGCCTCCTGGACGCCCATGCCGAAATCAATACAGTGTACCAAGACGTGGATTACGGCACTCATGCTGCGCCGGGCGCCAGGAGCACTCATAGCCAGCCAAGGTTTTCCTGCGCGGAAAAACAGAGGCACATGTGCTCCCTGCGGAGGACGCCGGCTGGGCCCAAGAGAGAGCGCTCGACCCGGAACAGGATCGAAATTGCACATGTGGTCGTTCAAGACAATCCCCGTTCCTGGCACGACGACCTTTGAGCCAAACGAGTTCCCCAAGCTGGTCAGAATGTTAAAGAAGTTCCCATATCGGTCAGCCGCAGCCAGCGAAGTGGTGTTCGTTTGACCCTCGAACCCGGGGGCGCTACAAGCCCGCTCCGGCCCCGCCCCATCCTGGACAGTCCGCGGGTCCACAGGTTGCACTCTCGTCTGCTTCTCGTCGAGACGCAGGCGTTCAGCCACCTCAACTGCGTATTCTTTGCTAAGCAACCCAGGCTCTCCGGCAAATGCAAAGTGGTTGGTCCAGACGCACCTCAATGTTTCCAGCATCAGGTGCCTGTAGGTCGGGCTATGTGGATCCATGCTGGCCAGTTCGAAGTTTTCCAGCACATTGAGCAGCTGCACCAGGATTGTAGAGGCACCAGGCGTATAGCGGATTCCCCGGTATTCGCGGAACTCCTCTTCCTCCAGAACGTGTACGAGGGACTGGTAACTGGCAAGGTCGTCATAGGTGAGCACTCCATCGTGTCTGGCCATCTCGTCGGCAATGGCATGCGCAATAGAACCTCTGTAAAAGGCGTCAGATGCGCCATCTGCGATGGCGCGGTATGTGTCGGCTAGTTCGGGGTACGCCAGTTTGTCGCCCGCAGCCCAGAAAGTTCCCGGCGCAGGGGGGAGCCCATCCACGAGCAGAAGCTCGCCCAGGGGAGGGAAGCGGCGAAAGTACCTCGCTTCCCTGGCAATGAGCACGGCCATGCGGTCGTCCACATCCACACCTTTCTCGGCCAGTTCGATGGCAGGCGCCAGAACTTCCTTGGGAGTCAACGTTCCATAGCGCTCCAGGGCGGCGCACAGGCCCGCCACAGTGCCGGGAATCGCCACAGATCTGTGCCCAATGATGTTGGCCTCGTCACGAACGTTTTCCCAGCCGTAGAAGCCACCGCTACCCGGCACGATCTCGAACATATCCGGCTCCGCCCCAGCCGGCGCCACAGTCACATCGTCGAAGATCGTGGTTTCGTTCCGATCGGCGTGGTGTACGAGGACCATGCCATTCCCTCCCACCCCACACATTCCGGGCTCGGCGAGTTGAGCGACGAAGGCGGCGGCCACGCCTGCGTCGATGGCATTCCCTCCCTGCTGCATCATCTCCACTCCTACCTCGGCCACTAGGTCATGACCGCCGGCGACGACGCCGTGTTCGGCGACAACCTCTTGTCTGGTGAACTGGACTTTGCTTTGTATCATGACAGTACCTCAGGGAAGTGATTTATGGAGGAAGAGGGATGAGAATGGCGCTTCTGGTAACTCTGTAAACCCGTTCGGATTCAGATTCCCGCTCCTACAAAACGACCAACTTACTCGGCGTACGCTCATAATGAAGACGCTCTTTTCGGCGCGTCTGGCACGATGAAATGCATGGACAAGACAGGACACGTGAGTCTGGTTGGAGCACCCCATGCCACTGGAACTCCTGTGGACCCCTTGCGAAAATCGCCTGGAATGACCGCACTTCCTGGATTCGCTCACTCAACTTGGGAACAAGCTTGTCTCGCAATGTGCGTCCACGCTGCGGTAGAGGTGGGCGACAAATCTGTGGCCCCAATGGGCAACCGAGTCCATAAAAACCGCCGCCAACAAGAATCTAAGATTGCGCTATTCTCGCAGTCGTGGATCCAGGTAGTCTCGCAACCAATCGCCTACCAGATTCAGCGACAACACTACTATCGTGAGACATAGCCCTGGCAAAACACTCATCCACGGCGCGGCGCCCATTACGTTTCGGCTGTCAGACAGCATCTTGCCCCAACTCGGTACGGCCGGGGGAACCCCCAGGCCCAAAAAGCTGAGCGCGGCCTCAACGACCATAACTGTGGCAATGGAGAAGGTAACCAGGACGATCATGGAGTGAAACACGTTGACCAGGATATGATACAAGATAATGCGCACGTCTCCGCACCCAATTGCTCGCGCTGCTTCCACGAATTCCTTCTCACGCACCGACAGCGTTTCGGCACGGACGACCCGGGC
>VYDA01000544.1 GCA_009843665.1 Caldilineaceae bacterium SB0675_bin_29
AGCTCTACCACGCCGTGCCGGCTGAGCCACCCGCCCTCTTCCCGCAGACTGAAGCGAACCGGTATCTCCTCCAGGTTCACCGACGGCTCGTGCATCCCCCGGCGGTCCGGAACGAGCCCGGCGGCGTTCGCAAGTGCGGTCATCTCTACCTGCGCCTTCGTCCCGTCTCGAAAGGAGTTGAACATCTTCAAATTGATCGTACGCCGCTCAATATGCTCCTCAGTGAAGCCGAAACGAGCCGCCGCAGTCTCCGGTGTTCCCTCAAAATCATCTTCGAAATAGATCGTTCCCCGGCCCGCGGCCACAATCTCCAGCCCCAGGCTTCGCGCCCATTCTACGATGTTCCAGGTGACGGCCGGCTGGTCCCCGTCCACCATGGTGTACACGACTCCTGCAGCGTCTGCCGTGCGACGCAGGAAGGGCCCGACGGTAACGTCCGCCTCAACGTTTACCATGACGACGTGCTTGTGGCTGCTCAGGGCCTGAAAAGCATGACGCGCGCCCACCTCCGGCAGACCCGTCGACTCGACAACGACCTCGATCGACTCGCACTCGGTCAGCGTTATTCCGTCTTCGACGACAACCGGCTTGCCCGCGCGGACGGCGTCCTCCAGTTCGTCCCCCGTCTCCGCGGTGCGAATATCCTCCTCCCTCGCTCCGCTGGAAACATAAGCATACCGGGCATTGTGCGCGTTAATGTCTGCAATCGCCGATACCTCCATCCCTTGCATCTGCGAAATCTGGGCCACCAGGCCCGCGCCAAACTTTCCTGTGCCGATGACACCAACCCTGATTGGGTTAGATTGCGCTGCTCGCTGTGCCAGCAACTGACTGATCACGTTACGCTCCTGCGTACTCGCCCTTCAGGTTAAGCCGAGCCGTCGCCATCCGGTTCCGGCGCGAACGCCAACTCTAGTGCTTTGGCCGACACTTCAAGATAGATTTCAGTTAGCCTGTCGTAAATTACTGGGCTGTCCTGCTGAAATGGGGGCGGCCCGAGCCGGCGCAGAAGAGCCATCCTTATCAGCGGCGGAGCGATGTTGTAATGCAATGCCCGCAAATCGTGACGCGTGCCTCCCGGCCCCAACTGCCGCCCGCCCCAGAATGCGTCGATCTGCGCGGCCAGCGCAAGGTCTTCACCCTGTATGATCGGGGAATCCTCCAGCGCGCCCAATCCATCGTATCCCGACGGGGACGCATCGGAATCGTTGCCTTTCCCATGGCCCTCGCCGTCACTCTCTTCTTCAACACTGCTGCTCCGCCTGAGCCGCAATCCGGTGAGAACCTGGTGACGGTCTCTACCCCTGAGCAGCAGCAGCATCCACGGGTCGTCACCAATCATCTGGCCGAACCGGTACAGGGCCACCAGAGCATGCCTGCAGGGACTACTATGGCCTTGGCATTCGGCGCAGCTGGCCTCAACCTCGCCGGCCTCTGAAGAAGGCGACAGCAGCGCGACTCTAGCGTCGTTGAAGACAGTATCCAGTAATGAAAGAAACCCTTCCCATTCATTGTCCCCGGCAAGAAGCTGTGCCGCGTACAGCGCTTCCTCCGCCAGCGCGTCAAGGACTGCCGACCACTCGTCGTCCCGCAATGGCAGGACCTCTATCTCAACTTGGCAACCGCCTCGATGAGATTCAGAGACCTCGGCCCTGATGCGGCCAAACTGCACCTCAAGGGACTTTACCTGCATCCGCCGCGCCAGGGTCTGGCCTCGCTTCAGGTCGAACCCCTGCCCCTTCAGATATTCATACCATCGGCCTGACCACGAACTGTCTTTTGGGTTTGGGTCGGTCATCTGCCTTACTGCTCCCTCTATTCGCCGTTGCGCAGTGCAATCAGCTGTCGCAGGCCCTCGGTATCCATATCCGCCAGCCAGTCTTCGCCGCTGTTCACGATCGATTCTGCCAGGTCCTGTTTGCTCTCGATCATCTTGTGAATCTGTTCTTCCAAGGTACCGGAAACGACGAACTTGTAAACCTGGACCGAGCGTTTCTGACCGATGCGAAATGCCCGGTCAGTAGCTTGGTTCTCAACCGCAGGGTTCCACCAACGGTCGAAGTGAAAGACATGATTTGCCCTCGTCAGGTTCACACCCACACCGCCTGCCCGTAAACTGAGAATGAATATCGGCGCCCCATTGCTGTCCTCCTGGAAAGAGCGCACCATCTGTTCCCTTCTGCTCGCCGGCGTGCCTCCGTGAAGGAACAACGCCTCCCGTCCCAGGTTATCCATCAAGTGCTTGCACAGAAGGTGACCCATCTCCACAAACTGTGTGAAAACCAGAGCCCTGTCCCCGACCGCGAGCGCCTCCTCGAGCATCTCAGTCAAACGGCTCAGTTTGCCGCTCCGGTCCTCCAGCGGACCCTTCTCTCCCAGGAAGTGAGCTGGATGATTCGTCACCTGTTTCAGCTTGAGCAAGAGTCCCAGCACCAGTCCCCGCCGCTGCACGCCCTCGCTCCTTTCCACGCGAGCCATCGTCTCCTCGATGACCTGCGTGTAAAGAGTCTCCTGCTCCTTTGTGAGAGAGCAATACACGACCATCTCATTCTTTTCAGGCAAGTCTGAAATGATCGTGGGATCGGTCTTGAGGCGGCGCAACAGAAAAGGCTGAACCATTCGACGGAGATCGGCAGCTGCGAATTCGTCGTTGTAGCGCTCAACCGGTAGTACAAACTGCTGCCGAAAATGCTCCCGCTTCCCCAGGTACCCTGGATTGAGGAATTCCATGATGCTCCACAGTTCCAGAAGCCGGTTCTCCACCGGTGTACCTGTCAGCGCGACGCGGAAAGGCGGGGTAATCCCCCGTTCTACCTGGGCGCTGGAGTTGCCTGTCAATCGGCGAATCGCCTGCGTCTGTTTGGCCGATGGGTTCTTGATGTTCTGTGCCTCGTCCAGGATCAGGTCGCCCCACTCCTGGGTCTCCAGCATCTCGATATCCCGCCTGGCAATTCCAAAACTCGTGATCACCATGTCGTGCTCGCACAGCGCCGACCGAAACGCCTCTCCACTCAGCCTGCCGCTCCCATGATGAAGCAAGAGGCGCAGACCGGGTGCGAATCTCTCGATTTCATGTCGCCAGTTGGCAACAACGCTGGTGGGACAGATAAGTAACGCTGGCCGGTTGAGTTCCTCACCCCGGTCGCCGGGCGACCCGCTCTGCTTCTCAGCCAAATGCCGGGAATGCAGCAGGAGCGCGATAGCCTGAATCGTCTTGCCCAGTCCCATGGCGTCTGCCAGACAAGCGCCCAGACCCAGTCGACGCAAAAAAGAAAGCCAGCCGACGCCTCGACGCTGATAGGGCCTCAGTCTGCCCACGAACCCTTCGGGCTCCTTGACGTACTCAATCGGCTCAATCCCGCGTAGCCGCTCCAGGGCAGCCCCGAGCCAGCCGTCGGCTACAACCGCCTCCAGAGGCAGATCAGGGCCCGTAACTCCGTCAGCAATGTCCCAATCACCGTTCTGCTCGGTGGGCATTACCAGGTTGTGCACCTGCGGACCCTCTCGACCTGCAACAAGGCCGCTGGCCCTGTAAGAATCAGACGGCGCCGTCGCCCGGGACTCCTGGTCAGCCTCCGCGTCAGTACGCGAAAACGCCTGTGCCAGTCCCACAGCCTGCAGCAGCGGCATACTTCCCGTTGAACGGTTGCGCTCCACAAACTGCCGCGCCGCCTGCACCTGCGCCGGATCCAGCTCTAGCCACTCTTCCCCCAGGCGAACCAGCGGCGACCCCAGTTCGGCGAGACGTTCAAACTCTTCTCTGGTCAGAGTCTGTTCCCCGAGAGTCAATTCCCACCGGTACTGGATCAGGCCCCTCAAGTCCAGAGATGCTCCGCCCCCTTGGCCGTCGCCCTGGCCCCCCGCCCGCTTCTGGCCTCTTCCTTCAGTCTGACCCGTTCCATCCGATGACGACTGCTTCTGGCCGCCCAAGCGCAGGCGCAGTCCAAGCCGGGAACGGCTGCGCACCGCCCACCAGTCCGGCATGATGACACCGAAACCGCTGCTCTGGAGTAGTGGGCCGATCTCCTTCAAAAACAGGTACGTCTCTTCTAGGGAAAGAGTGGCCCGTTCAGGCCGCGGCGTCCGCAGGCTTTCGCGAATTGGTGCAAATAGCCGGCTGGCTACGCCCAATCCGGTAAGGAGCCGCTCCTGGGGCTGGTCGAACCGGCGTCCTTCTACGCGGATACTTTGTCCATTCTGGTTCCACACCCTCTGCGCCGGAATCAGTAGTTCCTGATCATCCTTGTCCTGCAAATAATACTCAAGGTGCCAGTTGTTCAGCGAGATAGGGGCGGGAGTAGAATCAGCGGTCTCTGAATAGTGATGCGGAAGCGCATCCTCTTCCTGCTGTAATTCCAAAACAAATGCGCCCTGAAAATTGGAATCCGCCACTGAGGAATGGAGTTGCTCCATCCACTCGATCCATCGCTTGTATAGCTGATGGGCAGGCTGTGGAGGAAGTTGCAGCAGAGGCTCCTCCCCCGACAGGCCGTCCAGCCACAGTGAGCCCGAAGACGGGACTGCAGTTCTCTCTCCTCGATAAGCATCTGTGCAGTTCTCGAAGCGCTGGATCCCACCATTCGCACCTTTGGCACCGGGAGCCCACTCACGAATCGCTCGATTTATCAGCACACTGATGAAATGTTCGACAATCGCCCCTGAAGTCGGCGCATCGTCAAGCGTTCCAAGCTCGTACGCTCTGCAGATAGGGGTCATCAAGTCGACAAGGTACTCGAGCCGTTCTCGCAGGCGGC
>VYDA01000411.1:0-2293 GCA_009843665.1 Caldilineaceae bacterium SB0675_bin_29
GCCGAATGAAGTACGAGTCGGGCGTTCACCGAGTGCAACGGGTGCCCACCACTGAGAGCCAGGGAAGGATACATACCAGTACGGCAACTGTGGCGGTATTGCCCGAGGCCGAAGACGTGGAGATCGAAATAGCCCCATATGAGATGAAGGTCGACGTATTCCGCAGCAGCGGACCCGGCGGGCAGAGTGTCAATACGACAGATTCGGCTGTGCGGCTGACGCATTTGCCGACCGGGATCGTCATCAGCTGTCAGGACGAGAAGAGCCAGCTTCAGAACCGGCTGAAGGCGGTACGCATCCTGAAGACCAAGCTCTACGATATTGAGATGCAGAGGCAGCTGGAGGACATGGGCGCTGCGAGGCGCAACCAGGTTGGATCGGGCGATCGCAGTGAGAAGATTCGCACGTACAACTTTCCGCAGGGTCGCGTTACCGACCACAGGATCAACAAGACGCTCTTTCAGTTGGAACAGATACTGAACGGCGACCTTGACGAGTTTATCGAGGATTTGGCCGCGTTTGACCAGGCGCAGCAGCTGCAGGCTTTGGGCGAAGAAGAATAAAGCATGTTTGAACACAGAGAGAGTCCCGGGGAACGGGACAGACTTGCACGCCATTTGGCCTCTGATCGGTCGGACGGCCACATGGAAGGGAACTCGCGTCGCACCGCCGACAACGGTAGGCCAACGGATCGGGTTGAAGGAGAGAGAGACGGGACGCAGTATGGTAGCGGTCAGAATGAGGACCCATTTCACTGGAGTTTGACTCAGGGAACAACGGTTGGGCGCGCGCTTATTTCGGCGGCGCAAAGACTGGGTGAGACAAGCAGCGAGGCAGCGCGATTGGATGCCCAGGTATTGCTGGCCCATGTCATGAATCAGGGTCGGAGCTGGCTCTTCGCCCACCACGAGTTTGAACTCAGCGATGAGGATTGCCGCCAATACGCGGACTTGATCACGCGGCGCAGGCGGCGGGAGCCGGTCGCCTATTTGCTGGGGCGGAAAGAGTTTTACGGCCTGGAATTTGCGGTGGACCAGCGCGTTTTGATTCCAAGGCCGGAGACGGAACTCCTGGTGGACCTGGTCCTGGCGCAGATCAGCGATCGGAGGGGGCGACCGGTGGTGGTGGCCGACGTGGGCACGGGCAGCGGGGCGATTGCGATAACCGTTGCAGTGCATGCGCCGGAGGCGAAGGTGTACGGCATCGACATCAGTCAGGATGCGCTTGACGTGGCTGAAGAGAACAGGAAGCGGCTAACGCCGGAAGCGGGTCCCCTACTTCTGGAAGGGGACCTCCTGGATCCGTTGCCGGAGCCGGCCGACGTGATCGTAGCCAACCTTCCCTATATCGCCGACGAGGAGTATTCCGGCCTGCAGTCGGACGTGCGGGACTACGAACCGCGCCTTGCGCTGAAGGCAGGGGTGGAAGGGCTGGACCTGATCGAGAGACTCCTGGATCAACTGCCCTCCAAGGTACATCCAAGAGGTGCGGTACAGCTGGAAATATCGCCGAGGCAGGGGGAGGTCGTGCAGAAGATGGCACAGGACCTGCGGCCAAGGTCTTCGTACGTCGGTCTGCGGCGGGATTACAGCGGGCAAGTGCGGATGGTAACGCTTGAGTTCTAATTTTGAAAATGCAACCCTCGATTGCGCCCCCGGCGAGTGACAGGACAGCAGGCTGATCCTACTTCTATTGGGCACAGCTTCAGGTAGGGTCCCTGGCTCTTGGGGGCCATACCTGGCAGTGGCTGCATTTTTTCGGGTCAGATTCAGTTATCACGCTTCTTCCAACTCTGAACAGGCATGCAAAACAGAATTGAGCTCGTCGTTCTAGACATGGACGGCACGATCTATGGCAGGCAGTTCGCGGGTGGGATTTCGCCGCGGGTGCGGCGTGCGATCGCGGCCGTGCAGGAGGCGGGGACGCCGGTAACTGTTGCCACGGGTCGGATTTTCGATTTTGTGCGAGGGGTCGCGCCGGAACTGGGCCTGACGCTGCCGGTGATCACGGCGCAGGGCGCGGTGATTGGCGATCCGGTCAGCGGAGAGGTGCTATTCGAGGCATTGATAGAGCAGGAGGCTGCGCAAAGTGTGGCAGCCTGGGCCGACGGGGAGGAGCGGACGACGGTCTTCTATCTGAATGGCGCCGGCGGACGTACACGGATGGTGCAAAACGCCCCGGCCACGGCAAACGGACGGATCGGATGGGAGGGGTGGGACAGCGCTATCTATGACCACTGGTTCGGCAGTCCCAGAGAGATCCACGAGAGTCTGGCAGAAGTGGTGTCTGAGCC
>VYDA01000411.1:2303-4749 GCA_009843665.1 Caldilineaceae bacterium SB0675_bin_29
ACGGCGTGCACATGAGCCGGTCCCACAAGTATCTGGTTGAGGGGACGGCGCCGGAGGCAAACAAAGGGCATGGACTACTGTGGTTGAGTGAGCGGCTCGGAGTCCGGCCGGAACGGGTCCTGGCCATCGGCGACAACGAGAACGATATCCCGATGCTGCGGGAGGCAGGGCTGGCAGTGTGCATGGGCCAGGCCACTGCGGTCGTGCGGGCGGAAGCCGATTGGGTGGCGCCGACGTTGGAGGAAGATGGCGCCGCGGTGGCGATGGAACGGTTTGTGCTGTCATAAATCGAGGGATCGCTGCTCTCGACCTGCAAGCACTCTAGCTTTTGGGCGGGCAAATTTCATTGATGCAAATTGGGAAATTCCTGCGTTTGCTGCTATACTCTTGGCGAAATTGCGTGTTGGTCGAAGACCAGTGAATCCCCCCTCAAGTCTAGCTGCTGCGATTGAGCACACGCGGCGGGTAACCCCGCCAAAGACACCATTGTAAAGTACGAGCAGCAGATGTCTGCTCGACCAAAGAGAGTTAGAATCCCAGCGGCCAACTGGCGTTTTGTGATGCCAGTATACGGGCGTCGCGGTTAGTTTCATCATATGCAGTTAACCCCATTATATCAATACGCATAAGGAGAAAGCTCACCATGCAAGAGAAGCAAAGTGTAAACCGTCGCCAGTTCCTGCGGATGAGTTCTGCTGTAGGCGCGACCGCATTTCTGGCGGCCTGTGCGGCGCCGGCGGCGCCAGCTGCCGACAGTGGCGGAGATGGCGAGGCGATGGCTGAAATGATCTCGCTGCGTTACCAGTCGCGAGAACCGGAGCGGGCGGCAGGCATTGCACAGCTCTGGAAGGAGTTCTATCCGCAGTTCCAGGAAGCCAACCCCAACATCGAGGTAGAGTTCCTGCCGGACCCGGGTGGCGCCAACCGCCGTGAAGGCGCTCTGAGCGCGATGGTCGCCGGCAATGCGCCGGATCTGACCGAGTGGTGCTGCTCCAGTTCCACATTCTTTATGCAGAAGGGCGAGACGCTCAGTTTGCAGCCCTATATCGACCGCGATGCTGAGGAAGTTAACCTGGACGACTACTACGAGGCCCAGTTCGATCCGTGGACGTTGGACGGCGACATTCACCTGATGCCCCGCTTCACCGGTACGCAAGTGATCTACTACAACAAGGACATGTTCGACGCCAAGGGCATTGAGTACCCGCCTCATGAATGGGGCGCGTGGAACTGGGAGGATTACACCAACCTCCTGCGCCAGTTTGCCGATGCCGACGCGCAGCCGCAGATCTCGGGGACGTCGAACTACGGTCTGAACGCCAACTGGCTCTCACAATACTGGATTCGCGGCTTCGGCGCCAACATGGTGGACCAAGAGGACAATACGCATTGCGGGCTGGATAGTCCCGAGGCCTATGACGCTCTGACCTGGATGCGAAGCATCGTCCACGATGAGCCTCTGTTCGCCTACGGCGCTGACATCGGTATGGGTGTTGTCGAGCTCTTCCTGGGCCAGCGCATCGCCCTGATGGAGATCGGCCCCTGGAATCTGGGCGTGCAGGCGGACGGCGCGACCTTCCGCTGGGACGTTGCCCCGATGCCAGACGGCCCTGCCGGACATACGACCCATCAGTCAGTTGATGGCACGATGGTCTGGAAGGGAACGGCGTATCCGGACGAATCGTGGGAACTGATGAAGTGGCTGACGAGCCCTCTGTACGGCCGCCTGTACATCACCTGGGCGCAGAAGCAGCCTTCACGCAAGAGCCTGCTGCCCGAATATGCGTCGATCATGCGCGCCGCCAATGAGAAGTTCGAAGATATCGACCTGGATGTGTTCACCAGTTCGGTTGGGCAGGACATTGGCGGGCCGGAAGAGATGTTCGCAGAAGACCTGATTACGAAGAATCAGATCCTTAAGCCTGCGTTCGACCTGGTCATGTTGCTCGGTGAGCAGCCGGTTGAGTTGATCGTCGATCATGCCGACGTAGCAACGCGCTTCAACCGAGGCGAGATCAACATCGAAGACCTGGGCGCTGAGCTGGACAAACTCAGCTAAACTATAGGTCGTAGAGGCGTGGGGGGCGGCCCCCACGCCTTTGCAGCACTGACCCGACCAGAATCAGGTAACTCATTGTCCTGGGACCAGAGGTCAGGGCGTCTCCGAGAGCGGGTCTAGCGGCAGGACTGACAGGGGAACAGATGGCCAGCATCAGTGAAAGCCAAACAGGAAGGGGTCCTTTCTCCTGGATGAGGCGGGATGGAAAGCCGATGAAACCGTCCACTCGCGAAGCGTGGTACGGTTATTTTCTCGCGTCCCCCTGGATAATTGGATTCCTTGTTTTTACCGTGGGGCCTATGCTGGCTTCTCTCATCATTGGTTTGTACCGCACTGACTTTCTGACCGAAACGACATTCGTAGGATTCAAGTGGTATCAGAGCGTAC
>VYDA01000602.1 GCA_009843665.1 Caldilineaceae bacterium SB0675_bin_29
AACCGGTCGGGAAGCAACTCGAGTATAAGGGCGCCCGCGAATCGGGCGACCCGTTGTCGACTACGTTTCAGGATTTTGATTGGGCTGACGAGGTTCTGCATGCCCAGATTGGACGCAGATGGCTGCTGCCGGAATTCGAATCGATGGAGGCCATGCAGCAACGCTACGAAGAGGTTCTGGCGCGCTTCCAGGCTATCCTCGACCAGGACCAGGCACTCCCCAGATCAGAGTGGTGGGATGCCTTTTATCAGCAGATACCTCGTCATGAAAAAAAGGAGGAAGCTGTTTGACGATTTGTTCGGTACCTTGCCCGGCACTGACGCCTCGCAGGGAACTCGAACACATTGAATTAGACCATTTACCAGAGGTGAATCCATCCAATCGACCCACAGAAGGACTTTCATCATCCCAAAAGGAGGGACAAAGATGAACCGGACGAAATATTCGTGGCTGTTGGGAATCGTGATGGTTGTAGCCCTTGTGCTTGCGGCCTGCGGTGCCCCGGCAGAACAGGCAGCCCCGGCCGAGGAGGCCGCCCCGGCAGCCGCAGAGGAAGAGGCCGCGGGGCCGGCGGAACTGCCCCAGATCGTACCGATAGAAGGGCCGGAAGTGATCCTCGACCCGGCCATGTTCCCCACCGAGTTCAGCGAAGCACCGATGCTGGCCGAAATGGTGGCCGCCGGCGAGCTGCCGCCGGTGGAAGAACGGCTGCCCGATCCCGAGGACATCTACGTCATCGAGCCGCTGCATGAGATTGGCAAATACGGCGGCACATGGCGACGCGGCTTCACCGGGCCCGCCGACGGCGAGAACCTGATGCGCATCAACTCCTCGTCCCGTCTGCTCACCTGGAACTACGACGCCTCCAAAATCATCCCCAGCCTGATCAAAGACTGGGAGATTAACGAGGACCACACGCAGTACACGCTCCATCTGCGCCGCGGCGCCAAGTGGTCTGACGGCCACCCCTTCACCGCCGAAGACATCCTCTTCTGGTACGAGGACGTCGCGCTGAACGAGGAGATCTGGCCCACCCCGCCCAATGAGATGATGATCGGCGGCGAAGTCGGCCTTCTGGAAGCGATCGACGACTTCACGGTGCGCTGGACATTCGCCGCGCCCTATCCGCTGTTCCTGGACATCCTTGCCGGTCACAATGCTGTCGGCGTTGGCCCGGACACGGAGGGTGCATGGAACGGCGGCGGTTACATGCCCAAGCACTACATGAGCCAGTTCCTGCCCGCGTACTCCTCCGAGGCAGAGGTGACGGCCAAGGCCGAGGCCGAAGGCTTCCAAAGCTGGCTGGAAATGTTCAGCTATATGGCCTATCTGCCACACAACCCCGATGTGCCGACGATGGGGCCGTGGAAGACGGTTACGCCCGTCAATGAGGCCGTCTGGTCCGAGGTCCGCAACCCCTACTACTGGGCCGTTGACACCGAAGGCAACCAGCTGCCCTACATCGACGAAATCGTCGTAACGCTGGCGCAGGACAGCGAGGTACTCGCGCTGCGCGCCATCGCCGGTGAATACGACCACCAGGGCCGCCACATCTCGATCTCGAAACTGCCCGTCTTCCTTGAGAACATGGAGGAGGGCAACTACCGTATCGACATGAGCCGCGCCTTCTTCCACAACAACGTCGTCAGCTTCAACCACAGCTACGACGGCGACGCCGAAATCCAGAAACTGATCCAAAACCGCGACTTCCGCCGCGCGCTCTCAATGGGAATCCGGCGCGACCAGATCAATGAAGCCATCTTCCTCGGTCTTGGCGTGCCCGGCTCGTCCATGATCGCCGCCAGTCTGCCCTCCACACCCGGCGAGGAGTACGTTGAGAAATGGGCCACCTTCGAGCCCGATCAAGCCAACGCGCTGCTCGATTCGATCGGCCTAGAGGCCAAGGACGACGAAGGCTGGCGCCTCCGACCCGACGGCTCCGGTGACCGGCTGCGCATCGAACTTGCCGCTCCCGCCAACATCGGCTGGGAATGGGACGGCATGCTCGAGATGATCAAAGACCATTGGACGGCGATCGGCATCTGGGCCGACCTCAAGATCCAGGAGCGCAGCCTGTTCGAGACCGAATCACGCGCCAATAATCATCAGCTCGCAGTCTGGACAAACGGCGGCTCCTCGGCTCTCTGGCTATACCCGCGCCACGTTCTGCCGGTCAACCTGGTCGAAGCCTACATGGGCCCCGAAATCGCCCGCTGGTACAACAGCGGCGGCGAGGAAGGCATGGCGCCGCCCTATCCCGAGATGGAGCACGCGCTTGATCTCTTCCGCCAGGGCTACGGCGTCGGCGGCGACGAACGCAACAAGCTCGCCCAGGAGATCTGGGCGCTCGTCGTCGACGATGTCTGGCAGATCGGCACCGTCGGCCAGGGCGCCGGCATCGCTGTTACCAGCAACAGACTGGGCAATGTGCCGCGCAACCAGTGCCCGGCCCAGCACTGCCGCACGCCCGCAACCAGCCATCCACCCACCTACTACTTCAAGGATTAGTCGAGTCTGAATCTCAGGCCTGTGGCCAGGGGGTGACCCCCTGGCCACAGGCCCATGACCGCCGGAGCGCTCCATGCTCGCCTACGCCGCCCGGAGACTCGTCCTCGCCATCTTCACCCTGTGGACGGTCACGGTGCTCTCATTCATCATCATCCAGCTGCCGCCCGGTGACTTTGTCGACGCCTACATGGCTCAGCTGTCTGCCACGCAGTCCAACGTCTCCGAGCAGCACTTCGAGTCCCTGCGCCGCCAGTACGCGCTCGACAGACCGATGTACGTGCAATACCTCAAATGGATGAGCGGCGTCTTCAGCGGAGATTTCGGTACCTCGATGATGTGGCGCAAGTCGGTGCTCGACGTGATCGGCGACCGCCTCGCCATGACCATGGTACTCTCGCTGGGCGCGATTATCTTGACCTGGGCCATCGCCCTGCCGATTGGCATCTACTCGGCCGTGCGCCAGTACTCCATCGGCGACTACGTCTTCACCTTCATCGGGTTCATCGGCCTGGGGGTGCCCAGTTTCCTCCTCGCCCTCGTCCTGATGTATCTCGGTTTCACCCTATTCGACTCAGACATCGGCGGGCTCTTCTCCCCCGAATACCAGTTGGAGCCCTGGAGTTGGGGCAAAGTGAAGGACCTGCTCTATCATCTTCCGCTCCCTGCCATCATCATCGGCCTCAGCGGCACCGCCGAACTGATCCGCGTGATGCGCGCCAACCTGCTGGATGAGCTGCGCAAACCCTATGTGATCACCGCCCGCGCCGCCGGCATGTCGGAACGCAGCCTCGTACTCAAATACCCGGTGCGCGTGGCCCTCAATCCGTTCGCCAGCACCGTCGGCTATCTTCTGCCCTATATCTTGTCGGGCAGCGTTATCGTCTCCGTCGTACTGGGTCTGCCCACGCTCGGCCCGCTGCTCCTGGGCTCCCTTGTCGCCCAGGACATGTTCCTGGCAGGGACAATCGTCATGATGCTCGGTGCCCTGACCGTCATCGGCACATTTTTGTCCGACCTGCTGCTGATGTGGATCGACCCGCGCATCCGTTTTGAAATGGTTCAATAACCGTAAATCAGTGGCGCGTGCCGGGGCGCCGGTTCCCACCCACCCGCACGTGCCGTGCATTACAGGTGAACTGTGGCCGAAGAACACACTAGTTCCGACAGCGAGGAACGGATCTTCGTTGCCGGTCAGATGCAACTGATGTGGTGGCGCTTCCGCAAGCACCGCGTGGCCGTGGTCGCTACCTTTGTCGTCGTCGCCTTCTATGTCGTCGTGCTGGCCGCCGACTTCCTCGCCTACACCGATCCCAACACGACCGAGGCCTACCGCTTGCTGATGCCGCCCCAACCGATTCGCTTCTTCGACAATGGCAGCTTCCGACCCCACGTCTACGCCGTATCCGGCAAGCGTGACCTGAGGACCTTCAAACGCGTTTACGAGGCAGACCCCAACAATAAACTGACAGTGCGCTTTTTCGCCCGCGGCTACAAATACAAACTCTTCGGCTTCATCCGCACCGACCGCCATCTGATCGGCGTCGAGGGCGCTACCGCCGCGGAGTCACTCTTCCTGCTTGGCACGGACGAAAAGGGGCGCGATGTCTGGTCGCGCATGATGGTCGCGACCCGCACTTCGCTCACCATCGGCCTTGTGGCAGTGGCGCTTAGTCTCGTGCTCGGCGTGCTGTTGGGAGGGATTTCCGGCTTCTACGGCGGCGCGATTGACTCCATCATCCAGCGCCTCATCGAGATTCTGCGTTCGATTCCCACCATCCCGCTGTGGATGGGCATGGCCGCCGCCTTTCCCCGCGAATGGAGCGTCGAGCAGATCTACTTTGCCATTACCATTGTCATCGCCTTGCGCGGCTGGACAGGGCTGGCACGCGAGGTGCGCGGCCGCTTTCTTTCCCTGCGCGAGGAGGACTTTGTGACGGCCGCCGACTTGGCCGGTTGCAGCCGCAAGCGCATCATTTTCCGCCACATGATACCCTCCTTCCAGAGCCATATCATCGCCGCCGCCACGCTGTCCATCCCGGCCATGATCCTTGCGGAGACCGCGTTGAGCTACCTGGGATTGGGACTGCGCCCACCGGCCATCAGTTGGGGCGTCATGCTACAGCAGGTGCAGAATGTCGAGGCCGTCGCCCTGTCACCCTGGTTGCTGGTCTCGGCCGTCCCCGTGATTATAGTGACCCTGGCCTTCAACTTCATGGGCGACGGTCTGCGTGAC
>VYDA01000530.1 GCA_009843665.1 Caldilineaceae bacterium SB0675_bin_29
GGAGTAAGGGATGATTGAGGTTGTAATCGACAGTGTGCGCGTAAGTCTGATGTCCCAGCACAGAATTGTGGTATTGCGGGAAGAGAACGGTGAAAGATATCTCCCCATTTGGATTGGTCCCTTTGAAGCTGACGCGATCACAATACAACTTCAGGGCATCGAAGTCGTTAGGCCAATGACTCACGATCTGCTTCGACAGATCACGGAATCGCTTGACGGCGAGATCACTCACGTAGTGATCAGTGACCTGCAGAACGAGACTTTTTTCGCCGAGATCGTTCTTGAGGCGAACGGTGAGTCCTTGGAGATTGACAGCCGACCCAGCGATGCCGTTGCACTGGCAGTTCGAGTAGATGTACCGATTTACGTAGCTGAGGAAGTGATGGAGCGGGCCGGCATGCAGCCGGAAGAGGAGTTGGGTGTCCTGAGCAAGGGCCCTGATGGCGTCGAGGAGGAAGTTGGGGAAACCGGCGATGAGGACCTTGATGTCTTTCGCGACTTCATTGAAGGACTCGACATCGACAATTAAGGGGGTCTGACAGGAGGGTCCGTCGACCACAGTATTGGTGGACCGGCGGATGGGGACAGGGGCTGCGCAATCGCAACTAAAGGAAACCAAGACGGCGGCGGGGTCGCATCCAAGCGGTTCTCGCCGTTTTTGTCTCACTTGCTTTCGAGGCCCCCAACACTTTCACTGCAGAATCTGCAAAAGGCAAGAAAAAAAGGCAGAAGATTCTCCTTCTTGCCTGGGCTAGTACCATGAGCCCTCTCTCTCGACACACAGATGAGCGAAACTGTCGAAGCAACAGTCAAGACGACCCCGGCCAACGTTGAAGCCGAACAGGCGGTGCTCGGCTCGCTGTTAATCGATCCGGATGCAATAGTAAAGGTCTCCACTACGCTTCGCGACGTAGACTTCTATCGCGAGCCGCACCAGTGGATCTTCAGGGCTCTGCTGGCTCTCCATGAAAGGCGTGAACCGGCTGATTTCGTCACCCTTGTCGATGAACTTGAGAGGAACGAACAGCTTGAGGAGATCGGAGGCCCCGCCTATATCACGCAGCTGATCAACAGTACGCCGACAGCCATATATGCGGACTACTATGCGCGCATTGTCGAGCGCACGGCCACGCTGCGGCGCCTGATCGGCGCGGCCAACCAGATTGCCGAACTCGCCTATGACGAAAGCAACGATGTCAACGAGGTTGTGGACAGGGCCGAGGCGATTATTTTCGGTGTAAGTGAAAGCCGCATCCACCGAGACCTGACACCGGTTGCCCGCGTGTTGGATGAGGTTGTTGACCAGATCGATTTCCTGGCCCGCAATCAGAACCGGCTGATGGGTGTGCCTACGGGCTTCGTTCTGCTTGACAAGATGCTGGGCGGCTTCCAGAAGAGCGATCTGATAATCGTCGCCGGCCGCCCGGGGATGGGCAAGTCAAGCCTGGGGCTGTCAATTGCACAGAACGCCGCCCGCCGCTACAACGCACGCGTTGCGGTTTTCAGTTTGGAGATGAGCAGCGAGCAGGTTGTTCAACGTCTTCTCTCGATCGAGACCGCGATCGACAGCCATCGCCTGCGGATGGGTCAGATCGATGAGGAAGAGTGGCCGATCCTGGTCGAGGCGGCCAATACGCTCGCGGGTACCAATATCTTTATCGATGACACGCCAGGCGCTTCGGTGATGGAGATCCGTACCAAGTCGCGGCGGCTCTATGCCGAACGCGGCATCGACCTTATTGTCGTCGACTACATGCAGCTCATGTCTGGTGGTGGCAGTGGCATGAGAGGCGAGAATCGTCAGCAGGAGATCAGTTTTATCAGTCGTTCGCTCAAAGGGCTGGCCCGAGAACTCAACGTGCCGGTAATAGCCCTTAGTCAACTGAGCCGAGCCGTCGAAACACGGGCGAACAACAAGCCGGTACTCTCCGATCTGCGCGAAAGCGGTTGTCTTTGCGGCGATACCCTGGTCTACCTACCTGAAATGGGGATGTCGTGCCCGATACGTGATCTTGTGCAACGCCGGGATTTTCAGATCGCCGCCCTGGGTCGGACCCGTCGCGGTCTGGTATCAGCTTCAGTGAGCAACGCCTTCCGCTCTGGCACGAAGCCGGTACACTGCATCACAACGGAACGGGGCAGGTCCATACGGGCAACCGCCAATCACAAGTTTCTTTCCGAACAGGGATGGAAGCGCCTGGACGCATTGCGCATTGGGGAGTGCATTGCTACGACAGATGAGGCGGCTCTGCGAACGGTCGCAGGCAATCTTGAACCGGCTGCCGGGGCCTCCAATGACCACAACATCGGGTCCGCCGCTCAGACTGCGTCCGTGGGCGTTGCAGACGTGCCAGGGGGCCTCCTGGACCGGCAATCTTATCCTGAGCGCGACGCCGCAGGTCTACCCTTCCCAACTGGAGCGGCGCATGGCAAGACTGCGGCAACTGATGTATGTTGGGACAGAGTAATTTCCATTGAGGCCAAAGGCGTCGAAGACGTTTACGATCTGACGGTGCCGGTCTATCGTAATTTCGCTGCCAACGGTTTCATCGTCAATAACTCGATCGAACAGGATGCCGATGTCGTAATCTTCGTATATCGCGAAGACTACTACGATGAAGAAACGGAACGGCAAAATATCGCCGACCTGATGGTTGCCAAGCACCGGCACGGTACGACAGGAACGGTCAGTCTCTATTTCCGGAAGGAACTTACTCAGTTCCGCGATCTGGAGGTGCATCGGGAGGACCTGGACTATTGACGGGTGATCTCGGAGCGGCGATTGCAGTACAAGCCTCCTACTGTGACAGCTGGGCATCCAGGTCACGTTTAGCAGGATGTAGCATGTTGGTTGCGAGTGAACGCCTGGTGGAGTGAGTCCTGATGGGCACTTTCAAGCAGAACAGCGGGAGGTGAGCCAGGTGAAGCGTAGTAGGCGGAGTTGAAGTGACTCGACAGTTGCATGGCTTTGTGGGTTTCCCCGACCAAGATATGCTGGCCGTTGTCGTGCCGGACCTGTTTTTTGTCGACCTCCTCCCGCAGATAGACGACCTTGCAGAGCTGAAGCTGACCGTCTACTTCTTCTGGTTGTTGAACGAGCAGGATGGGCCGCTGCGGTTTGTACGAGGAGACGACTTACGCTGCGATGAGACGCTGCTAAACGGCCTGGGCCTGGAAAGCGACTTGCGCAGTCCCCTGGATGTACTCAACGACGCGCTTGAGCGCGCGGTTGCACGCAACACACTGATCCGAATGGAGGTCGACACTGGTCCGCCTAGCGAGGGAAAAAACAGCGGCGGCCGAGGCGTGCAGAGGAAAGGGGGGACTTCGTCGGCTGACGGTCAACCTCCCGTCGAGGACTGGTACTTTCTGAATACAGCGAAGGGTCGGCAGTCGGTCGCGGCAATCCGCCAAGGCCGGCTGGCAGAGTTGAGGGGGGTTGTGCCCGAGGAAGCCCGGCTCCATGTTGAGCGACCAAATGTCTTCGTACTCTACGAGCAGAACTTCGGACTGATGACGGCCATGATCGCCGATCAACTCAGGGACATGGAGAAAAGCTACCCTCCGGATTGGATCATCGAAGCCATGGAGATCTCTCTGCTCAACAACAAACGCCACCTGAATTACATCCGGGGGATACTGCGAAGATGGGAGACGGAGGGCAAGGACGAAGGCTATGGATGAGTTAAACGACCTGTTGCGGGGTTTGACGGAGGGGATGAACGGCGGTGCAGACCCGCAGGGCCGGGATGCCGCGAATCGACAGTACACTCTCGGGACTGGCGCCGGGCCAGGACGGGACCGTCCAGCACCGCCTAACCTGCCTTCCCGTTCGGAACGTCTGGGCAGGGACCAGGTCAGTCCATGTCCTCAATGCGGCGGGGCGGGCTTTCTGATCTACGATCTGCCACTAGGCCATCCCGAATACGGCAAACCGGTGCCGTGCCGCTGTAAGATGGACGAACGCCGAACGAAACGGCGCCGCCACTTCAGGGATGTTCACAATCTGGAGGCGCTGGCCAGGTTTACTTTCGATACCTTCAATCCCAATCTTTCCTGGCTTCCGACCTACAAGT
Organism: Caldilineaceae bacterium SB0675_bin_29; assembly: GCA_009843665.1. GTDB lineage: Bacteria > Chloroflexota > Anaerolineae > Caldilineales > Caldilineaceae > Bin5. Next base: position 4,077 of record VYDA01000530.1, read on the forward strand.
TGGAAAGCCTGGAAAGGGCCTATAGCGCTGCCTACGCCTTTGCCTTGCAGCCCGAAGGCTGGCTGCTGTTCACCGGGACCTATGGATGTGGGAAGACCCACCTTGCTGCGGCCATCGCCAATCAGCGGATCGAGAGTGACCAGTCAGCCATCTTCGTCGTCGTCCCCGATCTGTTGGACCACCTGCGCTCCACCTTCGGCCCAAGCAGCGAAGCTAGCTATGATGACCTCTTTGACGAAGTTCGAAATACCCAGCTTCTCCTCCTTGACGATCTTGGCGTACAGGGCGTGACACCCTGGGCGCAGGAAAAGATGTTTCAGATTCTGAACCACCGTTACAACAGACAGCTGCCAACGGTCCTGACGACGAACCAGCGCCTCTCAGACCTGGACCAAAGACTGCGAAGCCGGCTACACGACTTGAATCTGGTTGAGCACATTCATATCAGGGCCCCCGACTATCGCGCAGGCGCAGACCCGGTTCACGGGGATCTCAGCACGCTTTCCCTATACGCTTTTCAGAGATTCGAGACATTCGAGGTTCAGCGCCGCAACAGTTCGCCGGCAGAAACTGCCAATCTGCGTGAGGTCAAGCAGGCGGCCATGTCGTTCGCCGACGATCCTCGGGGCTGGCTCGTGTTGATTGGGGCAAGCGGTTCCGGGAAG
>VYDA01000142.1 GCA_009843665.1 Caldilineaceae bacterium SB0675_bin_29
GTCCCCGTCTTTGCTCCTGATCGGCCACAAAAGACGAAATAAAGGCATCATCGACCAGCTCACTCTCCTGAGCGAGTTCCTGTAGCGTCATAGTGATCCCGGTTGTCGTGGCGCGGAGCCTCGGCCCGTCAGTGATTATCTGGCTCAGGGCGTATAACATCGCCACAATCGTAATTGCATTGAAGATCACCGGCGGCAGCAACTTGCCTTCCATTTCTCGTCCTCTTTGTCCAAGCAGTTCGTTTGCGTTTCACGTTTCAGAGTACTGCATATAACCATTATGTGACAACATGCATGTGCCTGGCGCCGGCAAAACGTAAGCCGGGAGCTCGCGCTGTCCTGTGTGGGCAGCACATTCAAATGGTTACGAGGTTTTACGGGAAAACTCCGAGAGGAACAGTTGATCGCGTTTTGATAGTCGGGCTCAAACTGGGGATGGGGTCTTCAATGCTGGTACAAGATCATGTCAACTGGAGAGCTCTCTGGTTGAGCTGCATAATTCGAGGTTAACCGCTGCCTGGGTATTTGTCCTCTCGGGAACGAGAGGCGGGCGCCTCAGCCATGGCTGAAGTGTGCCGTCTCCGGCGCCGGCGGCCTCGGTTCAGTCTATGCCGGTTTGCAGTATGGGCGACCGCTCCGCTGTTCGGGTCACGGGCTTCTCATGAGGTGCGGCGTTTCCAGGCGTCGTTGACGTCTGTCTGAACTGGAATCTGCAGGCGCACAATTTTGTCGATCCACGAGGGCACCCACAAGGGGTGCCCCTACGGGGTGGCCGGGTGGAAGGTAATGTCGACGGGCTTAGTCCCCTCGCAGTGTACGCAGCTCCGCTTCGAGTTCGCGGATTCTGGAAGTATTCTTGTGATGTCTGCCCCTGCCAAGATAGTTGGCGACGACATTGGCGAGGATGGCGACAATCATCGTCACGATCAGGTAGTTGTCAAGCCGCGTGCGCTGGTCGCGGTTGGTGGAGAGGCCAGAGACTATCGAGTCGTCCTCGAGGACGCCATCGGCGACAAGCTCTTCGAGGACATGGATGGCATCGGCCGTTCTGATCAGGCGGCCCGAAGCCCCGGTAACAATCTGGAAAAGAGAAAACAACAACGCCACGATGGTAATTACATTGAATATCACAGGTTGGAGCAATTCGTCTTTCACTCTTGAACCTCCCAGTCCAGGTGTTTTTTCCTGCTCTTATCAGAAACAGAGTTCAGGGTTATTTGCAGACATTGTATCACCAGAGTAGGTCAGCGTGTCCAGTGGCGATTTGTTGCGTTGGATCAGAATCCGGTCTCAGATGCTCCCTACGCGGTACAGATGCGACCACCTTTTGGTCAGACGTCTCTCTTGAATAGGTAGAAGGCCGCTGGCGCGACCACTGGAGAAATGTGAGCGGGGCATACTGCTAACTTTCCAGCAGGACTTTCAGTAGCTCTTTGGCACGCCGAGACGCCCGGCCCCGATGGCTGATTTCATTCTTGACCGATGTTGGCAACTCTGCCAAGGTTCGCCCGTGGTCAGGCAGGAAGAAGACCGGATCGTAGCCAAAGCCGTGTGACCCTCGCGGCGACCTGGTGATGATTCCCTCCAGCGTTCCCGTACAGGTTTGGGGACCGGCTTCCGGACGCGCAATGGCAACCACACATTGGAAGCGGGCCGACCATGGGCGGGTATGTGAATGCAGTTCTCTCAGCAGCATTTCGTATCTGTCCTGATCGGTTGCATCGGGGCCGGCATAGCGGGCGGAGTGCACGCCTGGGGCTCCCTGCAGGGCATCTACCTCCAGGCCGCTGTCGTCGGCCCACGTCCACATTCCGGTCATGCTGGCGTACTCCTGCGCCTTCAGCAGGGCATTGGCGGCAAAGGTGTTCCCGGTCTCGGCTACCTCTTCGCGGATGCCGATTTCGTCCAGATAGGTGAGGGTCAGGGGCAGGTCCTGCAAGAGCTTGCTGTACTCCAGGAGTTTTCCCTGATTGTGCGTCGCGACTAGCAGTTTTTGTTCCATTTCAGTTCCCCGGGGATCGCGGGTGCTGCACATGCCGTGTTGTTTTTCCATTGTGCTGCAGTTCACACAATCAGATATAACACAGCGGGCGCGGTTTGGTTAAAGGAGGCCCCGTCTCTTGCCATTTCGCTGGTATGGGGCTATGATACACGCCGTCGGCAGAGATACCTTCAAGTGACTTTTCAGCACCCCAAGACAGGAGAGGTTTTTCGTGTCGTATCACCCGTTACGCATTTTCAGCGGTTCTGCCCACAAGGAGCTGGCCCTGGAGATTGCCGATACTCTTGGGGTGGAACTCGGTCAGTCCACAACTCGCCGTCTGCCGGACAGCGAGATACACGTGATGATCGATGAGGTCGTGCGCGACCAGGACATCTTTCTGGTCCAGTCCTGTTGCCAACCGGTGAATGATCATGTGATGGAGTTGATGCTGTATCTGGACGCTTTCCGGCGAGCCAGCGCCCACAGTGTCAGCGTGGTCGTGCCCTATTTTCCGTATGCCCGTCAGGAGCGGATGGCGCATGGCCGTGAGTCGGTCAGCGCGCGGGTAATCGCGAATATGCTGGAGATGATGGGAGCGCATCGCGTGATATTTGTAGATATCCATGCGAGGGCGATCCAGGGCTTTTTCAATATTCCTGTAGACCCGCTTTCTGCCTTGCCGATCCTGGCGGACTATTTTCGGCATCCGGAGTGGGAGAACGCGGCCATTGTGAGCCCAGACGTGGGTCGTGCGAGTTTGGCGGGCCGATACGCGCAGCTCCTGAATCTGCCGCTGGTGGTGATGCACAAGCGGCGCACGAGCGTCAGCGTTGCGGAGACGACGCACGTTGTCGGTGAGATCGCTGGGATCCGCCCGATCATCATCGACGATATCATGGCCGGAGGTAGCGTTCTCAAGCAGATCGACGCACTGTATGAAGCGGGAGCGGAGGGGACCGCGGCGTTTGCGGTCACGCACCCAGTCTTGCTGCCCTCTGCATTGGAGCATCTTCAGTCGGACGATCGCATCGCCAAGCTGGTCGTTTCCAACACTCTTCCCGTTCCCCCTGAAAAGCGATCCGACAAGGTGGTCGTTCTGTCGATTGCGCCGATGCTGGCGGACATTATTAATCGCATCCACCAGGGTCGAAGTATTTCACAGAAACTTATACTCATGTAGGAAGGCCTGGCCGGAACGGGCTGTACCCCCGACCCATCTGAAACTGTTCAGTCGTGGTAACCCAGGACCGAGTGGCCATTGGGATTTCCGGCAGGTGAATCGCCGGCAACGTACGTCAAGTCAGGCCTACTCTCAGGATTTTATGGTTCCGTTCACTTCAGGGAGACTGGAGTAACGGATACCCGGAGGACAATATATGGAGACGCTGCAACGTTCCTGGATCGACAGGTCCGATGAAGAAGAAAGCCAAGCCTATGAGGACGACGCGGGTCTCGATCCCGATATAGTCGAAGACGAAGATATATATGTAGCGTCCTACTCACAGTTGATGTGGTGGCGATTTCGAAAGCACCGGATGGCCGTCCTCTCCGGATTTCTGGTTATCATCCTTTATGGCATCGCGGCTTTTGCCGAGTTCGTGGCGCCGTACGACCCGGAGCAGTCGTTTGTGCAGTACAAGTTTGTACCGCCGATGAATATCCGGATTATCGATGCGGAAGGAAATCTACGCAGGCCGTTTGTCTACAAGATAATCCGTGAGCGGGATCCCGATACTTTGCGCAACATTTACAAAGAGGACGAGACAGTCGTTCATTCGATTCGTTTCTTTGTGCGCGGAACGGAATATGAGCTGTGGGGCCAATTTCCCATGAATTGGCATCTCTACGGGTTGGATGTTCCGCATGAGGAGCAGGGGCTCTTTTTGATGGGTGCCGACCGGCTGGGGCGGGACCTGTTCTCGCGTCTGTGTTACGGTGCGCGAATTTCGCTGACGATTGGTCTGGTGAGCGTGGTAATCAGCCTGGTAATCGGCATTCTGCTCGGGGGCATTTCCGGCTTCTACGGCGGGGCGATTGACAATGCAATTCAGCGGCTTATCGAGTTCATTCGCTCGATTCCTGAGATTCCGCTGATTATGGCGCTGGCTGCGGCTCTGCCGGCGGACTGGCCGGTGGTGAGGCTATACTTTGGGGTAACGATATTGCTTTCGTTCGTGGGCTGGACGGGACTGGCGCGGGTGGTGCGCGGGCGTTTTCTGAGCATGAGAGAAGAGGATTTTGTGATGGCGGCCCGCTTCTGCGGCTCGGGAGAGATGCGCATCATACTGCGCCACATGGTCCCTTCGTTCCTCAGCCACATTATAGCCTCCTTGACATTGGCGATTCCGGGCATTATCCTGTCGGAGACAGGTCTGAGTTTCATCGGGCTGGGCTTAAGGGCGCCGGCAATCAGTTGGGGCGTGCTGTTGCAGGAGGCCCAGAATCTCCGTTCCGTCGCGCTTGCGCCATGGGTATTGACCCCGGGTTTGGCGGTGGTGCTGGCAGTTCTGGCTTTCAATTTTCTCGGTGACGGCATCCGCGATGCCGCCGACCCATATGCCAAGTAGCTTGGTGACCAGACATTGTTCCATCCGGAGACAGGAAAGCCCTGGAATACAGATGGGGTGTCAGCAAGTCGGAACTGAATGACGACTGCTGAAACATAAACAGAACGGATTTCACCCATGACGATTTCATCTTCGCAGATAGACAGAGTGGCCGACGCCGGCGGGTCCGCGGATTCCCAGGAGATGCTG
>VYDA01000597.1 GCA_009843665.1 Caldilineaceae bacterium SB0675_bin_29
CATGTGTGCGAATCCAACTCACATCGCATACAATGAAGGGAGCCAGTCTGAAACAGAACACGCGGAGTAGCCCGATGACGCTGACAAAACAGGACGCACTTGACTATCATGCCAATGGCCGGCCCGGGAAGCTGAAGATCACGCCGACCAAGCCGATGGAGACGCAACTGGACCTTTCTCTGGCCTACTCTCCCGGCGTGGCTCATCCGGTGCTTGAGATCGCGAACAGGCCGGAGGACGCTTTTGACTATACGTCAAGGGGAAACCTTGTGGCTGTAATCAGCAATGGTACGGCCATCCTTGGGCTAGGCAACCGCGGCGCGCTGGCATCGAAGCCGGTCATGGAAGGAAAGGCGGTGCTTTTCAAGCGCTTTGCGGACGTGGACGTCTTCGATATCGAGGTGGATACAGAGGATGCGGCGGAGATGGTGCGTTTCTGCGAGTTGATCGCGCCGACTTTCGGCGGCATCAACCTCGAGGACATAAAGGCGCCGGAGTGTTTTCTGATCGAGCAGACCTTGCAAGCGCGGTTGGACATTCCGGTCTTTCACGACGACCAGCACGGTACGGCTATCATCTCCGGTGCGGGGTTGTTGAACGCTTTGGAAATCGCGGGGAAGCCGCTGGAAGAGGCCCGAATCGTCATCAACGGCGCGGGGGCATCGGCCATCGCATGCGCGGACATCTACGTGGCGTTGGGCGCTGAGAAGAGCAATATTGTCATGTGCGACAGCCGCGGGGTCATCTACGAAGGCCGCATGGAAAACATGAACGAATGGAAAGAGGAGTATGCCAGCGACACGGATGCACGCACCTTGGGTGAAGCGATGGCCGGCGCCGACGTGTTGATCGGCCTTTCGGTAGCGGGAGCGGTATCGCCGGATATGGTGCGGTCTATGGCAGAGAATCCGATCGTATTTGCAATGGCCAATCCGGACCCGGAGATCCCGTATCCCGATGCCGTTGCCGCGCGCGGAGATACGGTCATCATGGGGACTGGGCGCAGCGACTTTCCCAACCAGGTCAACAACGTACTCGGCTTCCCGTTCATTTTCCGCGGTGCGCTTGACGTAAGGGCGAAGGCGATCAACATGGAGATGAAGCTGGCCGCGGCGCGGGCGCTGGCGGACCTGGCCAAGGAGGACGTGCCGGACAGCGTAATGAAGGCCTACGGTCTGGACGTACTCCAGTTCGGGCCGGAGTATATCATTCCCAAGCCGCTGGACAGCCGCGTGCTGATGTGGGTGGCGCCGGCGGTGGCGAAAGCGGCGATGGAGACCGGCGCGGCGCGCCGCGATATCGATCTGGACGCCTACCTGGACGAACTTGCGCTGCGCATAGGCAAAGGTGTGCAGGTCATGCGTACGCAGCAGAGCAAGGCCAGACAAAATCCGAAACGAGTCGTTTTTGGGGAAGGCGAACACCCGAAGATCGTGCGGGCGGCGTATGCGGTCGAGTCGGAGGGCATTGGCACGCCGGTCCTGCTGGGCAATCCCGAAGTGATTCGGATTCGCTGCGAGGAGCTGGGGCTGGACTACCGACCGACGGTGATCAACCCAAACCAGGACCCCAAGTATCGGGATTATGCGGCCGCCTTTTACCATGAACGCCAGCGCAAGGGTGTAACGTTGGCCAGGGCAAACGAGCTGATGCGCCAGTCCAACTTCTTTGGGCCGGCGATGGTGCTGAACGGGGACGCTGGCGCCTTCATCTCCGGTCTGACGTACAACTACCCAGATGTGCTGCGGCCTGCCCTGCAGATCGTGGGGACGGCGCCGGAGCGCGGCGTTCTCAGCGGTGTCTACTTGATGATCGTGCGCGATCGGATCTACTTCTTCAGCGACGCGACGGTGAACATCGACCCGGATGCCGAAACGCTGGCGGCGATCGCGATCAATGCCGCCGAGGTAGCGCGGCAGTTCGACGTCGAGCCGAGGGTAGCGATGCTGAGTTTTTCCAATTTCGGCAGCACGCGCCATCCGCAGGTCGATAAGGTGCAGCAGGCGACCGAACTGGTCAAGGCGCAGGAGCCTGGCCTGCAAATCGATGGCGAAATGCAGGCGGACGTGGCGGTGGTGCCGGACCTGATGCGCCGCCACTATCCGTTCAGTGCAATTGAGGATGCTAATGTGTTGGTATTCCCGGAACTGGCTTCAGCCAATACGGCCTACAAACTGCTTCACCGCTTGGGCGGTGCTGAGGCGATTGGACCGATTCTAGTGGGGATGGGAAAGCCGATCCATGTGCTGGAAACCGGAGCTGAGGTCGTGGACATCGTCAACGTCGCCATTCTGGCGGTCGTTGATGCCCAGTTCCAGGAAGATGGTGACCGGAGCGGGAGCTAGAGAGGGTCGCTAACTCGATCAGGCTCCCGTCCCTGGCCCTCAGAGATTCCAATCCTTATCGCAATTGGAAACAGTGTAAACGACTACCTCGGCCGCCGCTTCCACCTGGGGCCAAACTTCCTGGTGGATGTCACGTGCTACCCACTCCTGCCGCAACGCTTCGCTCTCCCAGAAAGAGATGACTTCGTGGGAAAAGGGGGGGCGTATCGCGCCCATAGCTTCGAGTTCCTCTTGAGGGAAGGGTGTCATCAGAGAGGCGCTGACAAAGCCCGGTTGCTGTCGCATTGCCTCCATCCAGACATCCACGATTATTCTCTCAAGTTCGGCGTCGTTGCCGTCTTTAGCGTTGAAATATACGTCGAGTGCGATCATTCCTTAGAATCTCCTGAAGCTATCTGTCTTGACATAGGACCTCCATTTCCAACCTAGCCCAGTGGCTTAAATTCGTCAATTCCGAAGACCCACTGGTGCTGGCTGCCGGTTTGAGGGCGTCGTTTGCAGGCACAATTGCTTTCCGTCCTCTCCGCTCTCTTCCTGCCAGCTAGAAGGCGTGCCTACCTGCTACCAGGACTCTTACCCGGTAAAGAGAGGACCCGGCCGTTACGAAGAGGCTTTTCATGTCGTCACCGCCCCAACAGAAGTTTGCGCAGCCCTGTGGCATGTAGATCACGCCGAGACAGGCGGCGTCAGGGCCAAAGACGTGGATGCCGCCTGGCCCTGTCACATAGAGATTGCCCTCGCTGTCGACCTTCATGCCATCGGGTACGCCGTCGCGGTCGCCTGTGACTTCGGCCCAGAAGCGGCCGTTTTCGAGTGTACCCTCTCTGTTCACATCAAAGACACGTATGTGCGCGCGCATCGTGTCGTTGACGAATAGCTGCGACTCGTCCAGTGAGAAACAGAGACCGTTGGGCTGGTCGAAGTTGTCGACGAGCAACGTCAGCTCGCGGCTGTCGGGATCGAGACGGTACACGCCCTGGAAGTCGAGCTGCTGCTCGCGCGGTAAGCCGTAGTACTCCATGCGGCCGAAGCCCGGGTCCGTGAAGTAGATGGCCCCGTCGCTCTTGACGACAATGTCGTTGGGGCTGTTTAGCTCTTTGTCGCCGTGGTGCGTTGCCAGTACCGTCACTGAGCCGTCACTCTCCGTCCGTGTGACGCGACTGGTTGCGTGTTCGCAGGTTATGACTCGACCTTCGCCGTCGTAGGCATTGCCGTTGGCCATATTGCTGGGCTGTCGCCATGTTTCGATGCTACCGTCGGGCCGCCAGCGTCGCATGATTTTGCCGGGAATGTCGCTGAAGATGAGGTGGTTCTCAAGGTGGTTCCAGATAGGGCCTTCGGTGAATTCGAAGCCACCGGCGACTTCTTCGATGTTGACGTCATCGCCGACGACTGCGCGGAATCTCTCGTCGCGGATTTCTACGTTCACTGGGTCCTCCGAGGGTGCTGTTCGGGAGCAATACAGGATAAATGTTGCGCAATTCAAACCATGCCATAGTTCCGCATAAAGTATCCGAAAGACGAATTCCTTTTGCGCGCCGTCTCATGGTCGAACACCTTCAGGATTTCCAACATGAACTCTATCTTTGCTGCGAATCTGTTTGGCATCAGATTGAGAAACTGTTCCTTTGCAATGTAGTTTGTGCTGTCAACAGGTGATGTCAGTCCTATCCTCTTGCATTCTTCGTCACTGAGGCCGGCGAGGTACCAACTCTCTATTTCTCTGCAAACTATCAGAATTCGAGCGGAAGAGCGAAATTGAGGTGAACCCCCTATTCCCGCGGACAAACTCCTGAAGCTGTTTTGCAGGCGTTCTTTTCTGTCAGTTACACAAGGAGATTCGTCCAAGTCTGCCACGATGACAAGATCAACCGCGCCTTTAGCCTGCATTGCTCTGATACTATTCAGGAAATTGTTTACCTTGGCCTTCTTTTTCTGGCTATATTGCCAAAACTGAACGATATCATATGCTTTCTCAAACATGGGCCGTGCGACGCTCTCGAAAAACCTCTCATCATCGCCTCCCTCCACGAGAACAAATAACTTTCGATCGTTCAAAGTCATACACCTAGGAGATTGTCAACAAAGAGTTCCTCAACACCCAATTCATTTTCCAGGAAAGTCCTGACAAGCTGGCTGTTGGCAGGCTTTACTATTCTGCTGAAGCCACTCTTGTCGCGGCTGACCAGTAGCACATTTTCGATGTCAGTATACCTAACGACTTCCGGATTGTGCGTGGTCAGAAGGATCTGTCTTTTTTCCGATGCTTCCTTGACTAGCTCCATCAGCCCCGAAATCAATTTAGGGTGCAGATGTCTCTCCGGCTCTTCGAAAATGGCAAACCGTTTCTGCTTTTGGAAAAAGAGTGCGACGACTAAAGCAATAATAT
>VYDA01000387.1 GCA_009843665.1 Caldilineaceae bacterium SB0675_bin_29
CGGCTGGACAAGATTATGGAGATCACGAGACACACCAATCCTGCAACGGTAATGAAATACATTCGCGACGCCGACGCGTTCACCGACCATGCGGGATCCGCTTTTCTTTAAGACATTTCAGACATTGATGACGATAAAAGTGAAGCCGTGAGATTCAGAGAAATGGTATCAGATATTATGGGGTGAAAAACATGCCAGCAAAGAAGCCAAGAATCAATCTCGAAATGATCGGCGTTCCCTTGGGTGCCGTTCTCACGTTTGCGGAAGACGAGGAGATAACCTGCGTTGTGTGCCAGCAGTATCCTGTGCAGGTTGTGTACGAAGGGGACGTGACTAGCCTTAGCGATTCCGCGCGCCGGGCAAGTAAATTGGATTTCAACGTGCGAGGGCCGCTTTTCTGGAAATATGAAGGGGAAACGCTTCAGGAGCGCAGAGATCGATTCGAGGCGTACCACACTTTAGGAATGAGTTAGGGACGCAGGCAGGGAAAAGCCGGTTTTCGATTCGAAGTCAATTTCGCTACGGAGTCAAACAAGCCGCCGCACCACAAGAGCCTTTGTTGGCCCTCTAGCACCAGCCATCAGCGCAGAAACTCCCCCTCCACCACCAACTCTGAAACATCCACCCCCAGCGCTCTGGCAATCGCGCCAAGGGTCTTGAACCTCGGCGTCTGTTCACCCTTTTCCAGCCGCACCAGTGTCACCCGGCCGATACTTGCCGCACGGGCAAGGGCATCCTGGGACAGACCGGCGGCGCTGCGCAGCCGCCGAATGCGTTGGCCGAGCGTATGCCTTCCCCGCATGGCCATGGCCTCAACAGTTGGGCGATAGGACGCGTCACAGTAGTGACGGGCGAAGTCCCAGGGAATCTTGAGCTTCTCGCCCTGGGTCGTCTCCAGAACCATTTCGTACGGGTTGGGCAAGTTCAGGGTCGATAGCGCTGTGCGCTCTCGGATTTCAGGGAGGTCGGAGTAGGGGATGAGCCCCCTGGCTCCGTCGGCGAATCTCAGTTCGATACCATCTTCCAAGAGCCGAGCGACCGTCATCATGCGTCTTACTGCATCCCTGGAATTTCGACCCACTGCAATCAATCCTTTCAATCTTTACAAAAAATCTGCTGAACAGTTATTGAGCCATCGCCTGCCATTCTGTCTATCCACAAATCCTGAGGATTTTAATTCAGGCAGTGGCTCCGCCTACGGAAGTGGACGCAACACGTTAAGGAACCTGCGTATTGGGCAGGCGTTTCCGGGACAGAAGGTTGGCTTTACCCATGTGGCCAAGGGTGTTCGCAACGCTAAAGTGGGGCGCGTCGGGATTGGATTTCAGTCCTGGCAGGATTCAGGGGGAACAGACCGTTCCAGCAGGTCGATCAGGCCCGGCAGATCTTCCTGCACGGTGTTCCACAAGATATCGAGGTTGATGCTGAAGTAGGCGTGGCCAAGCCGGTTTCGCATTGCGTTTATGTTGTTCCAGGGGATGCCGGCCAGTTCCTGCCGGGTTGGGTCGGTTACCTGGATGCGGCTTCGCCGATGGTTTCAATTTCCTTGTCCAACGACAGGAGCAACTGGCGGTCGGTCTCCAGATCGTCCCTCACCCGTCCCCGCGTGAACGACATGACCTCTCGCGCCGCATCGAGCATATGGCGCAGACGGATGGCGTCATGTTCGCGCATATTGAACTTCAGCCGCGTCCAACACCTTCTGCCGGAAGTGGGGACTCAGGTCCTCAGCGGTCCTCAGGTCGACTTTGCGTGCTGCGAAGAGCTCAGTCAGTGCCAGCTCCATGCCGGCGACGCCCAGTAGTCCGGGGATACGGTCCGGTTCGAACTCGACCAACAGGTCGATGTCGCTGTCGGGTCCGAAATCACCTCGCAGCGCGGAACCGTATACGGCGAGCCGTCTGATGCCGTGCTTCTCACAGAAGGCGGCAAGTGTTGATTCTGATACCGGCAGGTGTGGATTCAATGTTCCTGTTCCAAGCGTTCACGTAACGCAACCGACATTGCGCCGGCTGTGGTTTCACCGGTCAACCGGGGCGGTTCACCGGCTTGCCGGCAGGCCTCAGGGTCGTTGATATTGGGACTCACATTTGCCTCCAGGTAGGACATTTCGTCCGCGGACTACCCTACACCATCGCGACATCGCTGGCAAGACCAGCCTCATCAAACGCCTCCCACATACCGGCCACATCCGCCTCCTCGGCATCGCCGTCATGCACCACAAACCGCACGGCAAAATCGAGCACATCGCCCTGCTTTAGCGCATATCCGTGCCGTGCCATCGGGTTGACCGTGAGCGTTCCCCAGTCGGCTACGAACCAGGGGAAGCCCTGGGCGCTGGCGTAGGGGAACAGGGCGGCGCCGGCTTGCCTGCCGGCGGCGATGGCGCCTGAACAGTCCACCCAGTCCGATATCTGGCCGCTGATGGCGGCGGCCCCGGTGCGGCCTTCGGAATCGATCATGGTGGCGCCGCAGGTCACGCGCAGGGGCTCGGTCATGCGCAGTCCGTAGTAGGCGTGGCGGGTCGGGCCGATGTGCAGGTCCCACTCGGCCGGGCGCAGCTGGGAGCGGACGTCGAAGAGGTTGGCTACTTCGCCGGGCCGGATGTCGATCGTTCTGGTCTCCACCGCCAGCGTGCGCCGTTCGGGCGCGCCCCACTCGATGGGGCCTTGCCAGTGCAGGGTCTGCACCAGGCGCAGGTGGTCCGCCGCCAACTCCTCGGCCTCCACGTTGACGCCGAGGATGCGCCCCGGCGCGCGGCCCTGGAAGATGTCGTTGACGTAGAAGTTGTAGTTCGCCTCCTCCAGCGAGCCGCTGGCGTAGGGCAGATAGCAGTTGACGTGGTCGGCGCCGATCCAGAGCGAGTTGTGGTGCGGATGGTCGAGCGGCGATTCGCTCGTCACGGCGAAGCCGGCCGGGGTATAGACCGGGAACAGGTATGCCCGAAAGGCGCCCTGGCTCAGCGCGGTCAGGTCCTTGCCGCGCCAGCGCACGTTGAGCCGGTGCGACTGCGCCCACGCCCCTTTTGGCAGCGCCACCTGGTCGCCTTCGAGCGAGAAATTCTGCAAGCCGGTCTGTTCGCTCATGGTTATTCCTCCAGCTGCGATTTATTGCGTGCCCCTTTGGGTTCTTCGTGGATAAACAACTGTAACCGCTTGCCGCCGACGCAACAAACCGCGCGAACTGCGCCTGCAATCCAGGCGAACGATCCGTACCCCGCCTGACTTGCCGCCCATCCGCTCGCTGTTACAATAGAGGAACGGTAGTGGTCGGTGGTCAGTGGTCAGAGATGACGGCGCCGTTCCACTTTGGGCCGCGAAATGATCATGGCGTAGTCGTTGCTACGAGACCAGGAGTCGTTGACGTTTGTCTGACCTGAAGTTTGCTGGCCCATCGTGTTGTCAATCCACGAGGGCACCCACAAGGGGTGCCCCTACGGTGGGAGGCCAGGTTGGGAGGAAATGTCGGCGAGGCCTTGAGACTGAAGATTTCCCGGGGGGAATTTGAAGATGCAGAGTGACGCTAAGACCCCAGAAGAGTACCTGACCGAACTTGAACCCAAGAGACGCGAGGCTATCTCCGCCGTGCGCGATGTTATCCTCGACAACCTGCCCGACGGTTACGAGGAAGTCATGCAGTACGGCATGATTTCCTACGTTGTCCCATTCAGCGAATTTCCGGAAACCTATAACGGCCAGCCTCTCATGTACATCGCGCTCGCCTCGCAGAAGCAGTACATGTCGCTCTACCTCACCAGCGTCTACGCCGATGAAACGGTCTCGGAATGGTTCAGGGAGCGTTATCTCGCGACCGGCAAGAAGCTCAACATGGGCAAGTCGTGCGTCCGCTTCCGCAAACTTGAAGACGTCCCTCTCGACCTGGTGGCCGAGGTGGCTGCGCTGACGCCTCTTGACAGATTCGTCGAAGAGGCCAGGGCCTCCAAGTCGGGCTAGAGCGGCAGAGGGAAGGTTCCACGCGAAATCTCTTGACATCACCAGTTCCAGTGGTATGATTTGCGTGCGTCTGGGAAGAGTCGCCAAGCGTCTCATATCGGGGCCTGAGCCCCGACCTAGTCGCTCTTCTTTTGTTGGGGATGCCCGAGAATCTCTGCTTCACAGATGAATCAGGAACTCCTGACGTTTCTGGCAATTGGTCATCGGTGACTCTTTGCATTCCTCGTGAAAGCGAAAGGTGCCTGTTGCAGCGATGATATTCAAAAAGTTCAATGTGCTTGAATTTCTAGATAGCGATGAAACGGCAGTTGCGTACCTAAATGCTGCGCTGGCCGAAAAAGACCCTGGCTACTTCTCCAAAGCGCTCGGAAACGTTGCGCTTGCCAAAGGGGTCTCCACTGGTTCCGAAGCATATGCGGTAGGATGGGAATCTCCTCACCGGACTCTCTCAGACGAAGACAATCCCCGGATTGATATACTGTTCAAGGTCCTGGAGACTCTGAACGCCCGGCTTATCATCGCAGAGGAGAGTTGATGGTCTCTTTCGATGCTCTCCGTTGAGAGAAGGAAAGCCCCTCAATTGGGTGCAGTCCAATTCAGGGTGAGCAATGGCACACGCAAGGGGTGCCCCTACGGTGGGATGCGGCGGGTTGACGCATGTGGGGGCGTCGGTCCTGGGCAAGTACGAGGGCACCCACAAGGGGTGCCCCTACGGGGATTTGATGGGGCAGGCGGGATGGGGTTTGTCGAAGCACCTTCGAAGGGGCACCTGTTACGA
>VYDA01000420.1 GCA_009843665.1 Caldilineaceae bacterium SB0675_bin_29
ATCTGCCACTGGGGCTTGTACTGGGCCTGATTGTTGTTGGGGTTGGGGCGTACTTTGTTGCAGTGCTGCGCGCAGAGGAGCAGTCTGCGGCTTAATGGGCCGGGAGTTTCAGGGGGGGCGATTCGAGGTTGTTGAGCACGTCCCGGTTCCGGTTTCAGGCGCCAAGAGGTAACCGCCGGTTTCCAAAAGGAGTTCGTTGTGAAAAAGACAAGAATTCGAACAATGTTTCTGGGCAGGACAAAAGGTGACAGCTTTCCCGGTGACGAGAACGAAGAGTGGCCGATCTATCAGGGTTCTTTCAGCCACGAAAACCTGGCCGCACGTTACAGGGAGGAGCTGAAAGCATACGGACGAGAGGTAGAATTCACGGGCCAGACGCTGGTGCGGACGCGTGGGGAGTTGGGAGAGGCGGCTGCGAAGGTGCAGGACGAAGACGGTGTCCTAGTTTTCATTCTGGGCCTGTTTCCGAATGTTATGCAGAAGGAGATTGCGAGCTGGGGCAAGCCGACGGTGATGTTCAACCCGACGGAGGCGCCGCTTTCGCCGCTGGCCTGGCTGCATAATTTCGTGCCGGTGAAGGGCAAAAGCAATGTGATTCCGGTGCTTTCATCCGATTTCGCGGACGTGGGGAAGAAGATCGGCGTGTTGAAGGCTATTCACAAGATGGGGCAGTCGAAGGTGCTGTACCAGCAGTCGCATACGCCGAAGCAGGTGGAGTCGAGCCGCAGGTGGTTCGAGGAAGGGTGGGGCGGAATCCATCTTTTTTCCGACCTGACGCCGTTGAGCGACGGCTTTATCAGGCAGGCGAAGGAGAGGCTGGGGCTTGAGATCAAGGATATCCCTCCTCAGCGGCTGATTGCAGCCTACCAGAACGCCGATGCCGGGGCTGCGGAGGCGCTGGCGCAGAGTAGGATTGCAGGGGCTACGGATGTGGTCGAGCCGTCAAGGGAGGACGTGGTCGAATCGTGCAAGCTGTACCTGGGGATCAAGCAGATTCTGGCGGAGGAGGAGGCTCAGGGCATCACCGAGCACGGCATCTGTATGGGAAGCGGGCCGTATCCGCTGCCGTGCCTGGCGTTTTCGATGCTGAACGACGAGGGGCTGGCCGGGATCTGCCAGCTGGACCTGTCGAGTACGATCACGCAGCTGCTTATCGGGTATCTGGCGGACCGGCCGGGCTTTATCGGACATATTCATATCGATACGGGGCGGAATCTGATTGGGATGTCCCACGACTTCAGCGCGACGAGGCTGGGGGGATGGGACAGCGAGGAATCGGAAGAATACGCTTTTCGCAATCACCAGGGGTTGTACCGGAGCACGTGTGTGAACGTGCAGATGGAGGTGGGGCAGACGGTGACGATCGCCCAGTATGTGCCCTTCGACCGCATGTATGTCTTTACCGGGGTGATTGACAGCAATGTGAGTCCACAGCGGGACTGCCGGACGTCGGTGGCGATCCGGGTAGCCGACGTGAAGAGGCTGCTGCGGAACTGTATGAAGGCGGAGCACCCGCTGACGCCGGGGGGCCACAGGCTCCTGTTTTACGGGGACTGGGTGGATGAGATTGAGGATTTGGGGCAATTGTTGGGATTTGAAGTTGTGAACGATATGGAGCAGTAGGGGAAATGCGGGCAGGAAAGTGATCAAGATCAAGGCTGTTGAAATCACTGGGCCGCGACAGGTAACTGTTGTCGAGGATGAGCTTGCGGAACCGGGCGCGGGGGAGGTGGCGATGCGCTCGCTGTACTCGGGCATCAGTCATGGGACGGAGATGAACGTGTATCGCGGCGACGCGCCGATGTGGCGGCGGAAACAAGACCGTCGCCGACGGCTGTTCGTGGAGTCTGACGAGCCTGAGTGGGAATACCCCTTGCGCTACGGGTATGCTTGCGTTGGTGTGATCACGGCTGTAGGGAGCGATGTGACAGAGTTTGCAGAAGGCGACACCGTCTTCAGTTTTGCCCCGCACCAGTCGGCGCACGTGCTGCCGGCGGGTTCGGTGTCCAAGCTGCCGAAGGGACTTGATCTGCGGGCAGGTGTGCTCACGGCCGTCCTGAACACTACTTTCAACGGCATATTGGACGCGGACCTGCATTTGGGGGAGTGCGTGGTGGTCTTCGGCCAGGGTGTCCTGGGGCAGTTGACGGTGCAGTGGGCCAAGCTGTCTGGCGCGTCACCGGTGATCGCGGTTGACCTTATCGAGAAGAGGCTGGAGATTTCCAAGAGGGTGAGCGGCGCTGATCTCGTCTTCAATGCGCGCGAGGAAATGGACATCGAGTTGGCGGTGCGGGAGTTGACGGACGATCGCGGCGCGGACGTGGTGTTCGAGTTTTCGGCGAGTGACCGCGCTCTGAACGAGGCGATCCGCACTGTTTGCTACAACGGCAAGGTGATCGTGATGTCGTGGTATGCGGGCGCGCTGGCCAACGTCTACCCTGGCGCGGAGTTCCACCACAATCGCATACAGCTGATCTCGTCGCAGATAGCCGGCATCAGCCCTGAGCTGTCGCATCGATGGACGGCCGCGCGGCGCATGGAGGCGGTGCTGTCATTGATGCCCAAGCTGAATCTGGAGGGGTTGATTACGGATGTGGTCGACCTTGAGGGTGCGGCTGCGGCCTACGAGATGATCGATACGCGCCCGCAGGATGTTTTGCAGGTGGTGCTCGACTACGGTGAGGACTGAGCCTTGACGCTTGCGGAAGGGAATAAATGTGAACGCTTCTTGATTATCGCACTTTCAAGTAGGGCTCGTTGACGTTTGCCTGAGCCGGGAGGTCATTTTATAGAAGCTTGTCTATCCGCGAAGTTACGCGAAGGGTCGCGAAGAACAGCAGGGGCGTAGCGGATTCAATTGGCGTGACATTGCGGCTCCTCGCGGAAAAGCCGCAATGTGCCCCCGCATACTGCTTTTCCGACAGAGGCTAACAGGCCTCAGACAGGTACGACCCCATCGGGTAGACCAAGAGAATCATCTCGGCGTCAGACGGGAAACACTTAAGCTTTCGCCCAGGTCAAGGAAAACTGAATGAACATCGATGAAATCGTTGCCAATTTTGATCGGGACGGGTACGTCCTGTTGCCGCAGGCGATTTGCCCTGAGGAGCTGGCGGTCTTGCAGGAGGACTCGGCTCATGTCATTGAAGAGGGCTATGAGGGCAAGGAACCCGAGAGCGACTACTTCTTTGATGCGCTGCCGGATACGGGTGAGGTTGTATTCCACCGTGTGCAGTATGTCTTCCCTAAGGCCAAGAACAACTCGTTTATCAAGCTGCTGGCGCATCCGCTGGTCCTGCAGGTGGTGCAGCGGCTGCTGGGGGATGACTTCATCTGTGAGGCGGAGGCGTTTGTTTTCAAGGTGCCGGGAAACGGCAAGGAGGTCCCGGTCCATTGCGACGGTGATCCCAGCCAGCCGGATGTGATGGAAATGGTGTTCAACGTCGACTACTATCTGGACGACGCCACACCAGAGAACGGTTGCCTGCTGGCGGCGCCGGGCAGCCATAAGCTGAATCTGTCCGGAGAGGAGGTGAGGGCGCAGGGCTTTGACTATCCCGGCCTGATTGAACTGCCGGTCAAGGCGGGCGACGTGCTGTTTCACAATGTCAAGTTGGTGCATGGCTCCAGGCGGAACAGTGCCAACAGTTTGCGGCGCACGCTCTACTATGCGTTCCATTCTCTGAGCGCGGCGGCGCGGCAAGGCGAACCCAGGTCGGAGGGGTCGTACCTCAGGCCGGGTCAGACGGTGCCCCAGAGCTGGATCGATGACCGTCTGCAGCTGATGATGCACGCGATCGATCTGCGAAAGGAGAGCAGCTACGGGCGCGATGAGGTCTCCTTCCCCTATCAGCCGCCGGCGGGCTACGACGTGACATGGCCGTCAGCGGATGAGACGATGAATTACCGGCCGGCGCTGGGGTATAGCAAGTACTATTGAGGTTTGGCCTGCCGGGCAGGCACAAGGCCTGCCCCTACATTACCATTCTTTGATTGGCAGCACTGGGCCGGCATGAGACATGCCGGTATAGCGTGCGCGAGTGGTGGAAGGGGGGCGATTGGGTTGGGTGCTGCAACTCAGTCCGGCTGGTTTCGGAAGCGCCAGCGGCGGGCGTAGGAGAGGGCCATGCTGGCGGCAACGGCCATGACGGCGGCGAGGACGTTGAAGAGGAGGTCGCGCTCGTCGTAGGCGCGATTGGGCAGGTAGGCTTGAATGTTTTCATCGATGAGGCCGATCAGCGAAGCGGCTATGACCGCGAGCAGAGCGGGTACGGGGACGCGGCGGCCGTGGCTGGCGCGTTCCTTTAGCGCTTCGTAGATGAAGACGGACAGTACCCCGTATTCGATGAGGTGCGTGCGCTCCTCCGGGGTCGCCATGCGCACGAAGACGAGGATGTAGACGGCGGCCACGCCGAGCGCGACCCCGATTTCGAGTCCTCCCGGGCGCGCTTTGAGCCCGTAGACCAGGATTACAGCCCCGACCAGTAAAAAACTGACCATGAAGAGGGCTTCGAGCAGGCCGTGTGTTCGCAGGTGCCCGGCAAGTGTGCGCGCGAGCCCGAGCGTGGAGTAGATGGCAACGACTACGGCCAGTGCCCAAAGCCAGAGGCGGCGTTCTCGATTGGAAGTGAAAAGGGACATGGAGATCGTTAGTTTGTTTGCGCTTCGCCAAATGCGCTGTTTGCCCTTCGCCAAATGGCCGAGGATGGCGTCGGCTCAGGGCAAAG
>VYDA01000212.1 GCA_009843665.1 Caldilineaceae bacterium SB0675_bin_29
ATCTTGAAGTTCATATTCGTAGTATACGAACTAATGTTCGATTTGTCAAGGGCGAGGAGAAGAAATGCGGGCGCTAATTCAGCGAGTGAGTCGGGCAAGCGTACACGTTGACGGCGAGAAGGTCGCGGGCATCGGAATGGGATTTCTGGTGCTGCTGGGGGTGGCTGACTGGGATGGGGAGGCCGAAGCGGCGTGGCTGGCGCGCAAGATTGCCGGTTTGCGGCTGTTTGAGGACGATGCCGGGAAGATGAACCTGGGGCTTGAGGATGTGGGCGGCTCGGTGCTGGCGGTGAGTCAGTTCACCTTGTACGGGGATGCACGCAAGGGGCGGCGCCCCAGTTTTACACAGGCGGCGCCGCCGGCGCAGGCACAGGAGCTATACGAAAAGTTTTGCGCACTGCTGGCGGCGCAGGGCGTGCCGATGGAAAAGGGCGTTTTCCAGGCACACATGGAGGTCTCGCTGGTGAATGACGGTCCGGTGACGCTTTGGTTGGAGAAAGACAGTGGTCAGTAGTCAGTGGTCAGTGGTCAGTGGTCAGGAACCCCTCTTTTACGTGTTCGTCCATTGTGAACTGACAAGCAGGCATGAATACTAAACGCAGGGTCTGTGCAGAAGGTGAACTCTGCAATCTGAAATGTAAGTCCATTGTTTAGTCTGGACATCGTTTTGCAGCCAGAGTTTGAACAGTCTTACTGTGAGCCAATGAATGTCATTGGTCGGGGAGGGAAAGAGAGGTGGGAAATGGCGAGTAGACTGAGTACGGTGATTGCGGCGGCGCCTGAAACTGATTTGGCAGTTGTGGCGGCAATGGCGGCGCAGTTTAAGAGCTACATAATGCGAGGAGAGGTTTATAGGACGGTGGTCGTACCGGTTTCTACGGAAGGCGGGACCGGTGAGCGGCCTGTACAAAGCAGCTGTGGGGATGTGCTGGCGCGGATGCACAAGTTGGCGGCGCAGGCAGGTTCGCTGTCTCCGGAGCAGGCGCAGGCACTTGCGACGGCGAGAACCCAGATTGACACGGCGACCGGACGGCTGCCCTCCCATTACCAGGCCCTGCTGTTGCGGGAGGCGCGGGCGCGGCTGAACAGTCTGAACTGGTTTCTGGACGACTGCAACGAAAACCGGCGCGAGTGCCGTGTGCAGTACCCGTTTGAAATTCGCAACCGTCAGAGGATTGCTGAGATTTGCAAGGCGTTGGGGGCGAACAGCGCCGACGCGGTGGCGACTCAAGTGGCATCGATAGACCAGCAGTTGCAGAGTATGCTGACGAGCGGCGACTTCATTTGGGAGTCATCGGTGGCGCACGTCTACCCGCGTAAGGAGTATTGGTATCTCTACGGGTTGCCGGCCGGGCCGGATCCATGATGCCCTAAAGAGTCTGGCGGCTTTGGCATCTTGGTCTCAGGCCAATTTGGGCATGAGGTGGATGGTGACTTCGTTGCGGTTGTGGAAGAGCTGGCGCATGTGCAGGATAGTGTAGCATTCGCGCAGAATAGTGCAGGCAGGCTCGAGTGCCGCGGCGGTCTTGCCGAGTTTGAGCGTCATCAGAGCTTCGGCGTGGGGATAGAGGAAGTCGGAGAAGGCGTTCATCAAGTGCGCCGAAGCGCGCGCATCCATGCGCATGTCGTTGACGAGGAAGTCGAAGGCGTCAGGCCCTTCTTTCAAATAGGCTTCGGCGGTCATCTTTTTGTGGCGCACGCCGCGGTCGGCAACGAGTCTGGGATGCAACTCGGCAGGGTCGACGGCGGTCACGAACTGCCCCTTCTGGCGCAGAACGCGCGTCCATCCTCCCGGCGCGGCGCCGAGATCCAGGGCTACGCCGCCGGCGGGCAGGTCGATACGAAAGGCCTCCAGGGCCTCCAGCATTTTGAACTCGGCGCGGCTGACCTGCTCCTTTTCGCGGCGGAAGCGGCGCACGCCTCCGGCCCAGTCGGAGATATTGTGGGAGGCGAGTGAGAGTCCCAAGAAGGCCAGCTGCCCATCGCTCGGGGCGGCTGGCTTTTCTGATTCCAGACCCCGGTTGGCGGCTGCGCAGACAACTGACAGAATCTGAAAAGGCTGCCTAACGTCCAGTGGGGAGTTGGTGGCGCGGGCGAGGGCGGCGGAGACGGCGCGGTTGACGTCGAACGGCTTGTAGGGAAGGTCGAGGAGGATACGGCTCTGGACGGAGAAGCTGACTTCGGGGTCAAGCAGGTCGGCGTACTCTGCCACGGCGGCTTCGCTGAGGCGGGAGAGGTCTCTGGGCGTGGCGATGAGTGGGACGGTGAGGTCGACGGGGCAGATATGGCGTGCGAAGACAGGGGGATCGTCGATCCAGATCTCGGCCAGGCCCCAGAAGCCTTCGTCGCAGTCAAGGAGGTAGACGCTGGGGGTGAGTTCGTCGAGCGTTCGGCCGTTGCGGCTGTCGCGGCGGAACTCCTCGAGGGCGAGGTGCATGAAGCCGGGGTCTGCGGAGAGGAGCAGCTGCGGCATTTCAGCCGACCGCGGCGTGGATGGCAGCGGCGATATTTCGGGCGCGTTGGGGCGCGTCGCCCACATAGGCTGATGCCTGCAAGAGGCTGTGGGCGCGTTCCGGCGGTATCAGGTCGGTGATGCGCTGATCGGTTATCAGATTGTCGACGAGGGGATTGGGCTTTCCTTCCTGCAGGGCCTTCCAGGCAACCAGGCTCTGTTCGCGAATCAGCTCGTGCAGGTGCTGGCGGTCGCCGCCGGCTTTGACCGCTTCCATGAGAAGACGCTCGGTGGCGGCGAAGACGCCGTAGTCGCGCAGGTTGCGGGCGGTGGGGCCGGGCCAGACGGTCACGCCTTCAAAGAGTCGCTGGCAGCGAATCAAAACCTCATCGGTCAGGAGGAAGGCCTCCGGCAGATAGAGGCGCCGGTTGGCGGAGTCGTCGAGAGTGCGCTCGAGCAGATTGAGTGCGCTGTTGTCCCAGGCGATGCGGGGCAGGGACGCGACCTGGCGCGTCAGGCTGTCGATGTTTTCGGCGGCAATTGGGTTGCGCTTGAAGGGCATGGCGCTGGACCCGACCTGCCTGGAGCTAAAGGGTTCACTCCATTCGCCGAAGGGGGGCGACTGGAGGATTCGGAGGTCGAAAGCGAACTTGTGGAGGCTGGCGCAGAGCCCAGCGATGGCGTTGACAACGAGCCAGTCCTGTTTGCGGGGGTAGGTCTGAGTGGCGGCCTCGTAGGCGGGCAGGTCCAGCTTCTGCATGACCCTTTCTTCGAGCTGGCGGGGCGTGAACTCGCTCTCTGAGAGCAATTGGGCGTAGCTGGCGCTGGTCCCGACCGCGCCTTTCATGCCCTTGCCGCGGATATTGTTGCGCACGCGCTGCAGTTCTGCGAGGTCGGCGAGCAGGTCCTGGCCGTGCTGGGCGAAGCGGTAGCCGACGGTGGTGGGTTCGGCGGGCTGGATGTGGGTGAAGGCGATGGCGGGTGTGTCGGCTTCTTCTCCGATACGCGCCGCCAGTGTGGCCAGAGATCGCTTCAGTCTTTCGATGATCTGGTCGAGGCTCGAACGCAGGCGTAGCGCGTCTACATTGTCGAGTATATCCATTGACGTGGCCCCGAGATGGATGATGGGGCCGCCCGTGGGGCACTGTTCGGCGTATGTGCGGATCTCCGCCATCAGATCGTGGCGGATCTCTTCTTCGATCTGCTGGGCGCGCTCAATGTTGATGTGGTCCTGGCGCGCGCGCAAGTCGGCCACCTGGAAAGCTGTGACCAGCCCGGCCTCATATTGGGCCTCTGCCAGGGCGACCCAGACGCGGCGCATGAGCCGGCGCTTTTCGGCCTCGCTCCAAGTCCGGCGCATGGTCTCGCTGCCGTAGCGCCAGGTCAGCGGGGAGAGGTAGGACTCGTGGGTAAAGGTGGTCATGGGCGGTAAGGCGAGAAGAGAGCGGAGAGGAGTGAGGAGTGAGAGGAGACCTCTACGCTCACATTTCTGCTGTCCTGCTCCTTTTCTCTCATTCTTCCGGCCTTAGTTGGTCCAGGAAATCGGATATGTCTCGGTGAAGTAGACTGTGCGCCTGGCGGGAAAGTTGGAGATTGGATTCAAGCAGAACGGGATCAATGGTCGTAGCATAGGCATGACGGAAAAAGTATCGGAAACCGCGCAACGCGTCGAGGAGTGCGAAAGTTTCCTTAGTCAGCGGAGCCGGACGCACGCCGGGAATGGGTTGGGTCATGCGCAGGAGGAGTGCGGATTTCCAGTGAGTTGCATCGCCGATCTGGTACTCAAAATGAGCAGCGAGGACGCGTAAGAGGGCCCTGACGGCGCTATATGAATTGTGAATTTGATAAGCCACGCTCTCGACCTGTATCGGTCGGGCGTCGTCGGATTTGAAGCCACGTGCCCGGTCTTCGATCTTGGCGCAAACCTCATCGAACACGGCGAGCTGGACTTCTACATCAGTTTTCAGAACCAGAAATCTCTTTGCGTCCACAATACTTACGCTCGGCGGATGAGCTCGGTGAGTCGAATGAAGGAGTGGATACCGAATCCTCTGCCCAACTCATCCTGCGGCCCTACGGGTCGCAGGGAGAAACGCTTCCGCCATCTCGATGACCTATAGAACGCCTGCACGTTCCGATATTATCACTTTTTAAGGGGCACTTTCCAAATATCTGCCGAAAGTGGTTGGTTGATTCAGGTGCGAGAAAGCTCAAATGCTTCACTACGTGCCAGTGCCTAGAGCAAGTCGTCGTCCGGGAATTATTGAA
>VYDA01000397.1:0-2894 GCA_009843665.1 Caldilineaceae bacterium SB0675_bin_29
GCACGAGGGAGGGCCGAATAGGCCCGACCGCCCAGAACTGCAGTAGTTAGTGGTCAGTGGTCAGAGACGAAGCTAATTCTGTCCTATAGTAGATTGCGGAATGGCTGTGCTCCAGTAGCCGCTGGCTGGGGTGTAGAAGGGGTTGACCCTTTTTGGGAAGCGCACCGGAGAGTATAGCCAAGGGCGAAGCTGAACGGGAGGGAAACCGCCTTCGATTTTGGAGTCGTTTACTTCAGTGCTTATAATGGATAGGATTGCGTTCCAATATCGGCCAGGTTTGACCAGTCTGTTGCTGGCGCTAGCGCATTCAATCCGTGGGAGTCTGGCCGGAACGGCAAGTGGACTTGCCAGCAAAATCATTTGAGAAGGCATCGCTTCTCCTCTGGCAAGAAAAGTTTCGGGTTCTTGAAGAAGGTATCGCAGCGCGAAAGGTGCAATTCGTAAAGGTTTCCTATGCGCAATCAATATATCTTCGTAGCGCTAATCATGTGTCTCTTTGCGGGTTCACTTTTTGTAGCGCTGCCGATTGACCACCCGCTTTGGCTGGAGGAAGGCCTAGCTCCAGGGGTTGACACGCAGCGTGACATCCGCGAACTGACGCTTGGGCTGGATCTGAAGGGAGGAACACAGGTCTTGCTGGAGGCAGAAATCAGTGCGGACCAGCCTCTTCCCGAGGACGCCCTGAACTCGGCCAAGATAATCGTTGAGCAGAGAGTGAACGGCTTGGGCCTCGCCGAGCCGACGGTTCAGTTGCAGGGCGAGCGCCGCATGATTGTCGAACTGCCAGGCGTCAAGAATCCGGACCAGGCCATCGAGACGATACGCTCGACCGGTCAGCTGGAGTTTGTCGACCTTGGCGGGCTGCCTGTGCGCCCTGATGACTTCATCAACACGACCAACCGACCCGAAGCAGTCCTGGCATTGCAGGAAGCAATCAATGCCGGAGAGGCCGCGCCCCAGTCTATTCCGTTCCCGGACGAAACTTTCGAAACGATCATGACGGGCGATATCCTGCAGGCTGTTGTGGCCACGCAGGATGAGTTTTCGTTCTGGCAGATCCAGTTCGATCTGAAGGGCGAGAGCAGCGGCGACTTCTTTACCTACACTCGCGACAATATTGGTGAAGTTCTGGCGATAGTTCTCGACGGGCGGGTCCTGTCGACTCCCGTCATAAATGCAGCCATCAACGACAATGGTGTCATCACCGGCGATTTTTCGCAGGAGGAGGCGGAGAGCCTTGCTATCCAGATGCGTTATGGCGCCTTGCCGATTCCCCTAGAGGTGGTAGATGTGCGGACGATCGGCGCCAGTCTCGGACAGGACTCGATCGACCGCAGCTTACAGGCGGGAATCGTCGGGGGGGCCCTGGTGCTGCTCTTCATGGTCCTTTTGTACCGTCTGCCCGGCTTTCTGGCCACGGTGGCACTGGCGATCTACGTGACCCTGAACCTTGCCATGTACAAATTGATGCCGGTGACCCTCACTCTACCCGGTATCGCTGGCTTCATTCTTTCGATCGGTATGGCGGTTGACGCCAATATTCTGATCTTCGAACGGATGAAGGAGGAGTTGCGCAGCGGCCGTTCTTTGCGGCTTGCGGTCGAAACCGGTTTCAGCCGCGCCTGGCCGGCGATTCGTGACGGAAACCTGTCGACGCTGATTTCATGCGCCGTGCTCTACTGGTTTGGAAACAACTTTGGCGCCAGTGTTGTCAAGGGATTTGCAATCACGCTTTCGGTAGGTGTATTGCTGTCAATGTTTACGGCGGTGTTCGTCACGCGCACTTTTATGCGGGGATTCCTCTCGACCCAGGGAGAAAGGCTTATTGGTAGCCGCGGACTGCTGGGTTACTGATCGCGTAAGCGGTGAGCCTGCCTCCTTCGAAGTGTTCGCCGGCAGGTTGGCCGAGTCAGGTGTTTAAGAGTGTCTCACGTAATCAGTGCGTTCTCTGTCCGGGGGACAGTTGTAAGATAAACGAAAGAGCATGATATGTATCGCTTAGTTGAACGTCGAAGGCTCTGGTTTCTGGTTTCCTTTCTTGGAATTCTGCCGGGAATCTTATTCATCATCTGGAATCTTTCCTCTGCCGGTACTCTCCTGCCTCTCAGCATCGACTATACCGGCGGTACTCAGTGGGAGATGCGTTTTTCAGAGCCGGTGGCGCCTACTGCGTTGGGAAGCGTCTTTGTCGAGGCCGGGTTTACCGACACGAAGGCATTTCTGGTGGACGATGAACGCACGGTCCAAGTCAAGTTCAAGAACATTGACATGGCCCAGAAAGAGGTAATCGAGCAAGCCATCGTCGAACGATTCGGAGAGTTTGACGAGCGGCTTTACCGCAGCATTGGGCCTGCCATTGGCGCAGAGGTAAGCCAAGCGGCTCTACTCGCGGTAATCGCTGCTTCGGTACTGATTCTTGCGTATATTGCATTGGCATTCCGGGAGATTTCACACCCGTTTCGCTACGGTGTCGCAGCGATTGCTGCACTTGTACACGATGTCCTGATCACCGTTTCCTTCCTATCCATCATGAATCTTGTGCTCGGTTGGGAGTTGGATGCTCTTTTCCTGACCGCCACATTGACGGTCATCGGCTTCAGCGTTAACGACACTATCGTTATTTTCGACAGAATTCGCGAGAACCTTCGCCGCCATCGCGGAGAGCCGCTG
Organism: Caldilineaceae bacterium SB0675_bin_29; assembly: GCA_009843665.1. Taxonomy (GTDB): domain Bacteria; phylum Chloroflexota; class Anaerolineae; order Caldilineales; family Caldilineaceae; genus Bin5. Next base: position 2,671 of record VYDA01000397.1, read on the forward strand.
GCGATGGTCGCGAATCGCAGTATTATCGAAACGGCGCAGCGATCCATTGCTACCCAGGTAACAGCCCTTCTGGTGCTGGCGGCGATTCTGATATTTGGCGGCAGCACTTTGCGCATCTTCATGGCAACATTGATTGTGGGCCTCATATCCGGAACATACAGTTCCATCTTCACAGCCACACCGCTCGTCGTGGCTTGGGAAGAAGGCTCATTCCTCCCCAAGGC
>VYDA01000397.1:2904-4720 GCA_009843665.1 Caldilineaceae bacterium SB0675_bin_29
CCAAGGCAAGTAAGGCTGTCAGAGCCAGGGAACAGACAGCGCCGGCATAGGGCCGAGAAAGACTTTCCTGAATGTCAGCGGGCCATGGATTGGCCGGCTCGGCCAGGAGACCTTCCTTCGCTGCGTGAATTTGCAGGAAGGCAGCCTACCCTTGTCACTACCTCAGAGCCGGACCCGTTTGCTTTCCAATTGGCAGGTCCATGTGACGATCCGGCGCACCGCGGTTTTCAGAAGGCGGCCTCAGATGCCCGCAGACCTTTCACCGACTCCGGTCAGTTCTTCGGATGCCCAAGATGACTTTCGCCAAGGCCGGGAATCGAAACATTCCGAATAGTACCGAGTTATTTTCGCATCCCCAACGAAATCACAATTCTCAGGTTTTTTCTTTCCCGTTTCCTCTGTATTGCCTGCTTGCCTTCTTCCTGTGCGGGTTCGGGCCGCCGACGATAGTCGATCGGGACGTGGCTCCGCGGCAGCGGTACACTGTCGGCCAATTGCGCAGGATTCAGCTGGCGCAGAGGCCGCCGGACGATATCAGTGCAGTATCGGTTCTGGTGTACGATGTCGAGAGCGGGCGCGAACTGATGGAAAAGGCGGCGCATCTGCCGGTATCCCCTGCAAGCCTGACCAAATTGATGACAGCCCTGCTTGTCTTAGAGAGGGACCAACTCGCGGAACGGGTTACCATTCGACGGTCCGACCTGATCGGTGAGGCCACAATGGGCTTGAACGAGGGGGAGGAGCTAAGTGTCGAAGAGTTGCTGTGGGGGCTGCTGATTCCAAGCGGAAACGATGCGGCTATGGCGCTGGCCCGCCATCCCGCAGGACAAGTAGCGGCTTTTGTGGAACAGATTAATCTGCGGGCGGGGGATTTAGGCATGCAGGACACGCTGTTCCAGAATCCAAAGGGATTTGATGCAGACGGCCAAGTGAGTAGTGCCCGGGACCTGTTGACCCTCGTCAAGGTACTATGGGCGTATCCCCTCTTCCGTGAAATTGTCGGCACCCCCTCTGCGAAGATAGCGGACAGAGAGCTACTGTCGACAAATCGCCTTCTGGGTTCATTCCCAGGCGCTAACGGGGTCAAGACCGGCACGACTCGTCAGAGCGGCCAGTCGTTGATCGCGGGGGTAGAAGAGAACGGTCATCAGCTTTTTGCCCTGGTGTTGGGAAGTACAGACAGATACCAGGACATGAGACTGGTCCTGCAGGCTGTTCAGGGAAACTATAGCTGGGTGCCTCTGCGCATGCCGGGGCGGCCCACCGCGCTGGACCGGCTCTTCGACGCGCAAGGAGATCGATGGTATCTACGTGCAGATGGCATAAATGTGAACCCGGCGGCGATAGAGGCAGGCCCATTCTTCGAGGCATTGCTGGCTGGCTGGGAACGTATGGAGCTACATGTCTTCCGGCGCCTAGATCCTCCTTCTTCCGGCATGTGGGCCACCGGCATGCCGGCGGGCGTATTGGAATGGCGCTTGGGCGACACCTTAATTGCAACCCAGCGCCTGTTTGTCCAGTAATGGAAACGCGAAACTACCGGTCGCCGGATTTCCGCAGTTCCATAACGTGAATTGGTCTCAACAGTACATGGCTGAAGAGCGACTGCAGAAGGTACTGGCAGCGGCAGGCATCGCCAGCCGCAGAGCAAGCGAAAAGTTGATCACCTCGGGGCGCGTACGAGTCGACGGCCAGGTTGTAACTGCCTTGGGTACGAAGGTGGACCCTGCCAGAGTTTCCGTTAGCGTCGACGGCCGTCCTGTTCAGTTTTCTGATAGCAATGTTTACTTCAGAGTGTACAAGCCGCGGGGTATCC
>VYDA01000324.1 GCA_009843665.1 Caldilineaceae bacterium SB0675_bin_29
AGGTTGTAGCTGGCCGCGAAGTCGGATTATGCGGGGCGGGGCGGGAGGGGCGTACGGGATGTTGATAGCCGGATGGCTCATTCAGGGGCGCCGTCTTCGAGTTGGGCGTACAGTCGATCGAGCCCGGACAGGAGAACCTGGAAGCTCTTCGAATTGTTTCTTTCGCGCGTAAGAAGACCAGCCATCGCCTTCGCGCCGCTGACTTTCCGGAAGCCAGGGACGAGCCTCCTTAAGGCCTCGGAGGGTTGCTGCACTGCATCCGGATCGCGGAAACCCGCCCTGCGACCGATGCCTCGCAGTCTCTCGTTATCGAAGGCTTCCGCCAGAGCGTCAGGCTCACCCAGATACCAGGCTTCCAATTGCTGGCACACGATTCTCACTAGCGTGTCAGCCCGGCCTGCTTGACGGCAAGATTGCAGAAGCCGCCTCTTCAGACGCAGACAGTCGCCGCCATCGTTGTCTCGCAGGATGACAAATCGAACGCCTGGCTCGCGCCATGCTCGCAGCTTGCGCGGGATGCTCCTATCCAGGTCGCTCTTCCCTTCGTGCACCAGGTATTCGAAAACCATATTGGGGTATAGGCGGGGAAGCAGTCCAACGAGCAGGTCGCGCATGGATGCCTCTTCCAGCAAGAATACGACTCTGTTCACTAGAGCCGGGCACCATCGCGATCGTCTTGCCTCCAGTGCAGACCGGGCAAGTCGAATACTCCTTGTCTCCAGAGCGCGCCCGGCAGGTCGCCTTCGTGGACCAGGTTTCGTAGAAGCTCGCTCTCCGACGCCCGGCGGACCTTCGTGAAACCGTCCTCCTTGACCAGCCAGCGTATTTCGTCCAGTTCGGCGCCGTTCAGAAAGTCGGGGGAATGGGTAGACACGAAAACCTGGCCGCCGCGCTGGGCGTAGTCGTGAAACTCTTCAACCAACTCCCGCATCAGAGCGGGATAGAGTTGATTCTCCGGCTCTTCGACCGCCAGCAGAGGGTGTGGATTGGGGTCGTAGAGAAGGACGAGATAGGCAAACATCTTGATCGTTCCGTCCGATACATTGGGGGCGATGAAGGGATCCTGGAAGTTGTCATCCTGGAACCGTAGGACCAGCCTTCCGTCCTCGGTGGGCTTTGCTTTCACGTCGCTCACGCCGGGGACGCGCTGGCGCATGGCCTGGAGTACTCTATTGAACTGCTGGGGATGGTTTTCGTAGAGGTATTTCGCCACCAAGGCGACGTTATCGCCGCGCGTGGATAGATGCTCGGCGTAACCGAAGTCTGCGCTTGGCCGCGCGTCGGCAATTTGGAAGTCGGAGATATGCCAATTCTCGATAAATTTGCGGAACTCCGAAACAATCGGAAACTCCTGGAGCTGGCCGAAGCTCTTGATTGCCAGTGTGCTGGGGTCATCAAGTTTGAACTTCCTCTTTTTCTGGTCTGTGCCTTTCATAGCGGAAACACCGTACTCGGACTCGTTCGTGATTACTTCGCCCTCGCCGCGGCGATTGTCCACGAAGCGCCACCCCCAACGGCCGCCCTGCCCAATACGATAACTCAGCGCCTCGTGCTCCACGACTGGACGACTTTGGGCCTGGGCTATTTTCAGTTGGTATGTCGCCAGCCGTCCACCGCTCTCGCGAAACTGCAAGGTGATCTCCAGCGGCCCCGCCTCTCCCCGGGTGGCCAGCTCACGATATCCACCGCGTTGCGCCACCGCTGCGGCTACGTTCTGCGATAAGGCATCTCTCAGGAAAGCAAACACATCGAAAAGCGACGACTTGCCCGAGCCGTTTGGACCCACAACTATTGTCATGCGCGTCAGATTTTCGAGCGTGATGTCGCGAAGGCAGCGGAAGTTTCTGACGGCAATGCTTTCGATCTGCATGGGGCCGGGCATTTGAAGTCGTCCTCCGCGTCTCGAGTTCAGGGCCGGGAGAGGAATATCTCGTCCAGATGGGCAGAGAATCCGTCCAGAATGGAAGAGGTCAGAGTCTGCCCCTCGGTGTAGGTAGATCGTTCGGTGTAGCCGTCCTCACCTAACAGCAGAACGGTGATGGTCCTGGCGTCGGGATTCACCAACCAGTACTCTTTCACGCCGAATTTGGCGTACAGTTTGCGTTTGAGATTTTCGTCGCGCTCGGCGGTGGAGTCGGAGCGGATCTCGACAAGCAGGTCGGGGGCGCCCTGGATGTTGGCAGATGTGACTATGCCGGCCCGTTCTGAGGAGATGAACATCAGGTCGGGTTGGACTACGTGGGTTTCAGAAAGCACAACGTCGGTGGGAGCAAAGTAAACAACTCCCAGATCCTTGTCTTCAACGAACGTGTCAAGCCGCGTCGCCAACTTCACGGCAACGTGCTGGTGGGCTATGCTCGGGGCGGGCATAGTGATCAGTTCCCCATCCAGAAGTTCGTAGCGTTCGTCGTCGGAGGTCTTCAGGTAGTCCTCGTATGTGAGTTTGGTCGTTATTGGACTGCCGTTAGGAAAAGTGTTCGCTCTTTTCATTGCTGTATTGCCATAGCCCCACAATTTTGTAGAACTTCATCTTGCTTGATTGCTTTGTAAGCTACTGCGTTAAGAACCGCAATTGTGTTCCCGACTTGTACGAGCCTCTTCTCCTTTTGGGGTCGGATGATCATGCCTCTTATTCGCCGCCCCTTTCCATAGGCAATAAAGTTTTCCTCTTCAGATGGCCTGTATGAAATTCTGTCTTATCACTCATTACGAATTCCTCAGCCTCTTCGATGTTGACCCACCCCTTCTGTCCAAACTCGTCCTGAAGCGCCTCACTCAATGGTGTGAAACTGGTTGGTTCTAGCCCTAATGTAAGCTGGTTAGCTGTTCCACTCCTAAACTTGAAATCTCCGAATGGTGCCGTTTCCCACATGGCTCTCTTCATTACATCACACCCCTCCAAGCGCTGCGTAGCAAAGAAAATAGCGTAGACGAGTCTCTCGTTTCTATAGAGCTCAAAAAGCAGGACAAAGTTTGCACCGGCCTTCCTTAAGCTTTCCTCATACAAGGCATAGAAAAAATTTTTCCTTTCTCTCCCTTCGGGGATATCAAGTCCTTGCCGCCATTCATAACAACCGAAGAGGTCGTCAAGGTGCCTTTCGAAGTTGGGGTGGCTCCTGAATCGATTGATTGCCTCGTACATGAACGAAATGTAAACCTCGGTGCTGGGATTGGCCATAATTCGCCCGATGACAGACATAGGGATGTCTGAAACTCCAAATGGATCGATCATCACAAACGAAGGAGGCAGTGTTTGTTTGCGACTGTCAAACCAGTCGAGAATCATTGTCATTCTGGCAACAAATGTAGAGTGAACGACACGAACGTTACAGTATTTTGGAAGTGTAGGGAAGTAGGGCTCAATCGTTTTCTCCAAGTGTTCTTTTCGATCTAGCTCCTTTTCAATGAAGACGAAGTTTATCTGGCCACGCATCCTTTTATTTGCAGAGTGTTCAATAAGCGATTTCAGTGCAATGATAGGAGAGCCATCTTCCCCGTCTCTGTATTCTCCTGGACCCGCGAAACCATCAATAAACAGTACTTGCCGCCTATATTGAAGCATCTTGGGCAACCAAGCATCCATGTAGTTTCTTAGTACCCTATGTTTGCCTAGCGTATGATCTTCGAGTTGCCAAGTTGTCGTCTTGGACGGCACTATTCTATTTCCCCTTTTGCATTTGGATATTGCTGCCAGAGCTGACCATCCAGTAGAGCATGTTCTCCCGAACGCTTGTTGCGGGCGCCTCCCAACTGTTTGAGAAAGAACGCTACGTTGGCTCTAACAGACTGGTCACGCAAATCTTGTGCCCAGTGCAGATTCATCGTTCTGGCGCCTGCGCCGCTCTCGCCGCCGACAATCACCCACTGCAATACACCTTTCTCGAGCCATTGGGTCAGGTCAAGCCGGCCAAGCAGAGGTTCTGCAGAAACGAAGCGAATAGGTGCGGGCAGACGATCTAACACGGTCAGTCTGGGAGCGTATTTCTGACTCTCAACCGACGTACCCATCCAGATGCGAGCCGGCCAGCCGTCGGGAAAGTTTCGCTCGTGTTCCTGCCACCAGGCGACAGCCCGGCCCGGCCGTTTCGTCAGAACTTGAAATATGTGTCCGTGCCGCGCGGCTGCCTCTTGCATCACCAGAAACATCTCAAGCACAAAATCAAACGGCACATTGGGATGAAACACGTCTGACATGCTATTGACAAAGACTCGTCGGGGCTTTTTCCAGGTCAGAGGAGCGTGCAGGCGCTCGGGTAGTAGGCGCACATCGTCCGGGCCGGTTTCGTAGCCGCGCACATTCATTCCCTTCAGACGGGGATAAAGGGCATACATATAGCAGTGGTCGCAGCCGGGCGACACACGGGTGCAGCCGGTAACCGGATTCCAGGTTTCATCTGTCCATTCAATTGAGGATGGCATTCAAGGCTCCCAGTTGTAAGCACAGAAGCAGGTAGGCAGCGGCTTGCTACGAACTTCACATGGTACAAATGTTCTCATACTTTCCTTTCGCTGTCAATTGTGTCCTGTGGTCAGGCTCAGTCCATTTTTGGGGCTGGAAAGATCAGGTGGAGGAATCGTGTCAGCGGTGGCTGCAATTGCTTGCTGTCCATTGAATTGGGGGGGACGCGTAGGCAGGCACAGGGCCTTCCCCTTCGGGGATTTGATAGAGATGGCGGGACATGGGTTGGCGAAACTCTTTCGACTGGGCACCTGTTACG
>VYDA01000628.1 GCA_009843665.1 Caldilineaceae bacterium SB0675_bin_29
GCGCCAGCACGGCCGCGACAGAGCCCGCTGGACCCGCCGCGCCGCCCACCACGGCTTCATCGACTTCAACCACCTCTTCCGCCCCTGGGGCCGCGGCGTCGGCAAAACCGACACCGGCGCCGCCATCGCCCGCTGCATCCTCCACGCGCCCACCGACACCGCCGCCACCCTCCACCTCGCCTGGGACGACGCCCTCACCCTGCGCCTCAACGACGACCACTTCGACCTCGGCCACCACTACGCCTTCCGCAGCCACAGCCTCCCCGTCCAACTCCGCGCCGGCGCCAACACAATCGTCCTCAAGCTCAGCAACGAACACGGCTCCAATCACGGCGGCTGGGCCTTCGCCTTCCGCGCCCAAACCGCCGACGGCGCCGCGCTGACACCGCAGGCAGAGGAAGAAGAGTAAGCACCGCAAGGAAGACCGGAAAGCATCTTTCCACCCCCTCCCAACCATAGGGATATAGAGCCACTGCATTTTCCGCAGTGGCTCTTTTGTTCTGTTTTCGCGACCCACAACCGAATGCTATAATCTTGTCAAAGCGCGACAACAGCGCCCAGAACCAGGGAATGCCCCGCTCCCTTCTGTCTGCGGGGTAAAGAGTTTCGACCCACATTCGCTTCGTCCAGGCATGTCTGCATGCTCCCGGCGTGCAGCAACTGAATCCGGCAAACGCCATTTCCTACTGTCTACCGATTCAACAAGGAGCGATTCCCATGAAGACATCCACATTCTCTCGACGTAGATTCCTCCAGTACTCGGCCGGCGGGCTCGGCGCAGCCCTCGCCGCAGCCTGTGTACCCGCGGCCCCGGCGATGGAGGATACCGGCGCCGCAGCCGACGAGCCCATGGAGGCCGTGAACCTGGAATTCTGGTCTGAAGGCGCAGCCGACTGGGCCGAGGAACAGATCGAGAAGTACCAGGAGATGACGCCCAGCGTCAGCATCGAGTTCGTGACCTTCAAGTGGGGCGAAATGACGCCCAAGCTCATGACCGCCAGCGCCGGCGGCGCGGCGCCCCACATCACCCGCCAGGACCGCTTCCGCATGGCCGGCTGGGCTGGCCGCGGCGGCGCCACACTCCTCGACGACTTCGTCGCCCAGTACAACATCAACGCCGACGACTACTTCCCCGCCACCTGGGCCGAAGGCGTCTGGGACGGCAAAGTCTACTCCATCCCCTTCAACACCGACGGCCGCTTCATCATCTGGAACAAGGACATCTTCGCCGAACATGGCCTCGAAGCCGACGACCCCCCGCCCACCCAGGACTGGGAGGCCATGATCGGGCTCGCCGAACAGCTCACCCAGACCAACGACGACGGCGCCGTCGAAGTCATGGGCTTCATCCCCAGCCAGATGCTCGGCTACGGCAACGGTGGCGACTATGTCTATGCCTGGGCCAACGGCGCCGAGTTCATGAAGGACGAGCGCACCGCCTGGATGGACAACCCCCTGCTCGTCGAGACCATGCAGTGGCAGTACGACTGCGTCAACGCTGTCGGCGGCATCGAAGTGGCCTCCGAGTTCAGTGCCGGCTGGCCCACCGTGGCCGGCTTCAACCCCTTCGGCACCGGCCGCCTCGCCATGATGGTCAGCGGCGACTGGAACCTGAGCAACTTCGCCCGCTACTACGAGGACCTCAACTTCGGCCTCGCGCCCTGGCGCATCCGCGGCACCATGGACCAGTACACCGGCTTTGCCGGCGGCTTCTGCCTCGCCATCCCCGCCGGCGCCCAGAACCTGGAAGAGTCCTTCGAGCTGCTCAACTTCCTCGCCGGGCTCGATTCACAGATCGCCCACACGCTGCGCTACCAGAACATCCCCTGCCTGATCGCAGCCGCTCTCGACGAGGACGTCATCAACAGCTCGCCCTTCCCCGATCTGCGTCGCCTGGCCAACGAGTCCATGAACTACGCCAACTTCCGCCCCATCACGCCCGTCGGACAGGAAATCCAGGACCTCTGGACCTACCCCGGTACCGGCCGTGACTGGGTCTTCTACGGCCAGAAGACACCGGAAGAAGCCTGCGTCGACATGCAGGAGATCGTGCAGAAGGCGCTGGACGATTTCTGGGCATCGGTATAGAATCCTAAGATCAGTGGCCGGCGGCCGGCTGTCTGCCGCTGGCCACTCTTTCTCCTCCCGGGCTTTGCAGCCGCGCGGCCGATGCGGTCGCATAAGCCTTCTCTCTTCCTCTGCTGGGGCGCGGCACAATGGTGAAAAGACCGGCCATCCTCAGAAGTTTGCGGGCGCGCGAGACCTTCTGGTTCTACGTCTTCGCCTCCCCGTGGATTCTGGGCTTCCTCCTCTTCTACCTCGGCCCCATGATCGCGTCCTTCGGCCTCAGTCTGACCAACTACTCTGTTCTGCTCCCGACCCGCTTCATGGGCCTCAGCAACTACAGCGCCATGTTCGAGGACAACCTCCTCGGCATCTCCATCTGGAATACCGCCTACTACGCCGCCCTTGCCGTCCCCACCTCGATGGCCGCCGGCCTCGGTCTCGCCATGGTTCTGAACCGCGGCGACCTGCGCGGGCGCTCCTTCCTCCGCTCCGCCTTCTACGTCCCGGCCATCATGCCCCTCGTCGCCGTCTCCATCCTCTGGATCTGGCTGCTGCAACCCCGCTTCGGCCTCATCAACACGCTCCTCTACTTCCTCTCGATCAAAGGCCCGAACTGGCTCGGCGACCCCGCCTGGTCCAAACCGGGCCTCGTGGTCATGAACCTGACCGGCGTCGGCATCAACATGGTCATCTTCCTGGCCGCGTTGCAGGGCGTGCCCACCCATCTCTATGAGGCCGCCGAGCTCGACGGCGCCAACAGATTGCGCAAGTTCTGGCACGTCACCATACCCATGATCTCACCCGCCATCTTCTTTGTCGTGGTCATCGGCTTCATCAACAGCTTCCAGGTCTTCACCCAGGCCTACATAATGACCGAGGGCGGCCCGGCCGATTCAACCCTCTTCTATGTGCTCTACCTCTACCGCCACGCCTTCAACTATTTCAAGATGGGCTATGCCTCGGCCATGGCCTGGCTCCTCTTCATCGTCATCGTCGTCCTGACCTATATCCAGTTCCGGCTGAGCCTGAGGTGGGTTCACTATGGCGGTCAATAGAGGCGTGGGCGAGGCCCGGCTTAGCGCCGCGCCCCCGTTCAGCATCTACCGGACAATGCGTCTGATCGAGACGTTCGCCGTCCACGGCGTCGTGCTCGTGGGCGGGCTCTTCTTAGCCTGACCCTTCTACTGGCTCATCATCACCTCGCTCAAGACCGACGCGCAGCTCTTCATCTGGCCGCCGGCCCTCATCCCCTCGCCCGTCGAGTGGACCCATTACGGCGATGCGCTCGAGGCCGTCCCCCTCGTGCGCTACTTCTTCAACTCGCTCTACCTGGCCGTTCTCAACGTCCTAGGCGTTCTCTTTTCATGCTCGATCGTCGCCTACGCCTTCGCCCGCTACCGCGCCCCCGGCAGCCGCGTGCTCTTCGCCGTCCTCCTCGCGACCATGATGCTGCCCGCCCACGTCACCATGATCCCCCTCTTCCTCGTCTTCCGCGCCCTGGACTGGGTCGATACGCTGCGGCCCCTCTGGGTACCCGCCTTTCTCGGCAACGCCTTCTTCATCTTCCTGCTGCGTCAGTTCTTCATGAGCCTCCCCCAGGAGCTCTTCGACGCCGCCCGCATCGACGGCTGCTCCGAGTTCGGCCAGTACTGGCGCATCATGCTCCCCCTCTCCAAACCGGCGTTGACCACGGTCGCCATCTTCCAGTTCCAGTTCACCTGGAACGACTTCCTCGGGCCGCTCATCTACATCAACAGCCAGGACAAAAAGCCGCTGGCGCTGGGGCTGCAGGACTTCTACAAGACCCAGGCCACCGTCGAATGGCAGCAGCTGATGGCCGCTTCGGTCATGATGGTGCTGCCGGTCGTGCTGCTGTTTTTCTTCTTACAACGCTACTTCATCGAGGGAATCGCGCTGACCGGACTGAAGGGATGACGCCGCAGGTCACGGACCGCACACTTTACAGGAGGTTTGAGGAATGTCTGTAGCGGAGATAGTGGTTGACGAGCAGGCACGCACCCGCTTCGCAGAGGACGGCTACTGGCTCGGCCCCGAACTCTTCGACGCCGCCCAGCGCGCAGAACTGGCCTACGCAGTCGACGAAGTCAACGCCGGCCGCTACGAGACCGGCCGCGAACCCCTAGCCCGCTTCTGGAGCCCCGGCGACGACCCCTACGCCCTCCACAAAGTCGACAACTCCCACTGGTGCAATCCCATCCTCGCCGACGCCGTCATCAACCCGCGCATCGGCCAGCTCGCCGCCCAGCTCCTCGACACGCCCGCCGTACGCCTCTGGCACGAGCAAATCCTCACGAAACCGGCCGGCGGTCACGAGTCCGCCAACGTCGCCTGGCACCAGGACTACAACTACTGGCGCAGCAGCGACCGGCCCCAGATGCTCACCGCCTGGATCCCGCTCCAGGAAGTCAACCCCGAACTCGGCACCATGTACTTTGTCAAAGGCAGCCACAATTGGGGCTGGCACGCCGAGTACAGCCACTTCGGCCGCTACGACATGTCCGAACAGGAAAAGGTAATCCGCCAGTACATGCCCGAAGACGCCGACTACCAGACCGCACCAATCTACCTCGAAGCCGGCCGCGTCAGCTTCCACCACTGCCTCACCCTGCACGGCTCCGGCCCCAAC
>VYDA01000119.1:0-3001 GCA_009843665.1 Caldilineaceae bacterium SB0675_bin_29
GGATGCGCATCGATCGGCGAAGGACCCTCCGGCCCGCAATGCAGGATGGATCCGGCTGAGAATGCCCAATTCGTCCAGGCGTTGAACTGTATCTTCAGGTCTCTCTTCCTGAAATATCCGGTCCAGCTCCTGTCGTATCCGCGCCGCCGTAACGCGCCCAAGAAGCGGTGCCGCATCCAGAAGATGCTCCTGCGTCCGCGCATCGATCTGAAACCGAAACCTCTGTTCATACCGCACAGCGCGCAGGATTCTTGTCGGGTCATCCACAAAACTCAGACTGTGTAGTACCCGCACTATCCCGGTCCTCAAGTCGGACAGACCGCCGTAGAAGTCCAGAAGGTCGCCCCATCGGTCCGGAGTGAGAGCAACCGCCAGCGTATTGACCGTGAAATCCCGCCGGTGCAGGTCAAGTTTGATGCTGCCCTGCTCAACGGTGGGCAGGACAGTTGGCTCTGTATAAAACTCAGTACGCGCAGTAACGAAATCGAGATGACTTGGCAACTTGCCCTGATCACGCCCTTCGACACTGGCCGCTACGTCCGGGCACGTCAACGGAAAATCCGGCTCGTCCAGAATCCACTTGGCAGTTCCGAAACGAGCGTGACTGACGACCCGTCCCCCGCACCTGCTCTGTATGCGCGCCGCGAGTTCTATGGCATCGCCCTCGACCACCAGGTCCATGTCCAGGAAACCAGCCCCGTTGGCGCCGTCAAAGCTTCCCAGCAGCAGGTCTCGCACGAAACCGCCTACGATATACACGGCATGCCCCATCTCGGTCGCGGTCTCTCCGACCAGCCAGAGGAGTCGGTGTTGGCGCTCCGAAAGGATCTCACCTAACTCTCGACTGACGTCCGGGACCCTTGGCGAGGCCTCTCTCTCTTCCCCCCAAAGTTTGAGTAGGTCCGTACGTGTAACAATCCCCACCATCTCGCCCTCGGCATCCAAAACCGGAATCTGCCCCCAACCGCTATCGATCATGAGCTTGTGAAGGGTACTGATAGGCGCGTCTTCGCGAACTGTATAATCCCCTTGGCGCATCACCTTATGCACCGGCAGCTTACCCAGACGGTGACCGAGAGTGCGGTCTGCCTCTCGCCGGGTCAAGATTCCAACCAGTCTGTCGGGGCCGCCGTTTCCTCTGTGCAGGACCGGAAACCCTTCATGGCCGTAGCGCTGCATCAACGCCATCGCGGCGGCAACCGACATCTCGTCGTCCAGCGTACGTGGTCGTCCTCTGCTCATGATCTCTGCTACCGTCGCCTGCGACCCCGCGTGCTCCTGAAGCAGGCTCCCGATTCGCTCCCTTACATCGGCAAGAGTCGTCCCTTCCAGCAACGCGGCTGCGGCTCGCCTGTGGCCGCCGCCTCCGAGAAGCTCGGTGACCAGGCCTACGTTTATTGCGTCGGTGTTGCTCCGAGCTACAACCTGTACGTGGTCCTTGAGATTCACGACGATGAATAGCGCATCTGCGTTGAATAGATCGTTTAGCCTGTGTGCAAGACCACTGAGTTCGTCGTCGTAGTCAGGGGCATCCGCGCTGGCAATAACAACGTTCTGACCCGCGACTGTCACGTGCTCCGCGTACTCGGTCAACTGCATGGACAGTTCATTCTGCGCGTCTGTGGGAGGAAAATTCAGGAATCTCCGCATCACGTCCAGCCGGGCCCCCTGTTCGACCAGCCAGGCGGCGCAGCGAAGGTCGCGATGTGTTGTGGAAGGGTAAAGGAGGCTTCCAGTGTCTTCGTAGATGCCTAACGCCAGCAAAGTGGCCTGAAACGGGGAAAGCCCACTGTTCTGCTGCATCAGACGCTCAACCAGTAGCGTAGCATTGGCACCCGTCGTATGAGGACCAAGTGAATCCTGCCAGACCTCCCAACCCGATGGCAGCGGCTCGGTCGCACTGTGGTGGTCAATCACCAGATGCCGGCAATCTTCCCCCATTCCCTTTACCGCGTTAAATCTCCGCGTGTCAACAACAATCGCCAGTTCGACGCTGCCGCGCGGCAGATGTCGTGGATCGACGAAAGGGAACTGGTTGGAGTACAGGGACAGAAAGGCCTGGACGTTGCGCTTGAGTTTCCAGGGCAGGACCGGCAACGCTTGTGGGAAGAGAAGTGCTCCCCCCAGCAAGGAGGCTAGCGCATCAAAATCTGCGAGTTCGTGAGTGAGTATGACCGTCTGGCTGCGCATCGGTGAAATCGGTAAGGCCGCCCAAGGAAACTGCAAACTACTATACCCATCGCCACGCGGATGGGCAAGCAAAGGGCCGCAGGCGTCCTACCTCTGGGGTAGGCCTACTCCCACTCCACCGACACAGCCGCTAACTACCCTCGGCCCGTTGCATCAACGCCAGAGCCGCCCTGTTGTGCCGCTCGGCCAGCTTCGGCACGTCAATGTGAAGTGGAATGCTGTCTTCCACCAGGAGCCGCCCATTTACAAAAGAGAAACTGACAGGCTGCGGCGAACAGAATACCAGCGCGGCGACCGGGTCATGCACAGCACCGCCCGCGAAAGTTAGCGCCGACAGGTCAAATCCGATAACATCCGCGGCCATCCCCGGTGCCAGCGCGCCCACATCATCGCGTCCTAAAACGTCTGCTCCGCCCAGGGTCGCGATCTCCAGCGCCTCTCGCGCCGTCATGCCTCTGGGGTTGCCCATTACCCGCTGCAGCAGCAGGCATTGCCGCACCTCTTCCATCAGGTTGCTGCCGTCATTGCTCGCGCTGCCGTCCACGCCCAATCCCACATGTACGCCCGCATCTCGCATCGCCCGCACCGGGGAGATCCCGCTCGCCAGTCGCATGTTGCTCGTAGGACAGTGCGCCGCGCCGGTCTTTGTTCGGGCGAACTCACCGACCTCCTCCTCGTTTAGATGCACGCAGTGGGCATGCCATACGTCATCGCCTAACCAGTCCACTACCTCGGCATAGGTTCCGGGCCGGTAACCGAACCTCTCCATGCAGAAATCCTGTTCGTCGAGCGTCTCAGCCAGGTGCGTGTG
>VYDA01000119.1:3011-4703 GCA_009843665.1 Caldilineaceae bacterium SB0675_bin_29
CCAGGAGCGTGTGAAGGTGAACATCCATCTCTGGCCCGAAGGAGCGGGCCAGTGCGGCGCAATCGCGCATCAGCTCCTGCGTGACGCTGAACGGGCTCGTCGGGCCAATCACCACCCGCCGCATGGAAAAACGAGATGCGTCATGATACTCTTCCACCAATCTCCGCGACTCGACAAGAATATCCGGCTCCTGTTCCGTCATCCAGTCCGGCGGCAAGCCCCCTCTGCTCTCGCCAAGGCTGACACTACCTCGCGCGCCATGGAAGCGGACGCCGATCTCCTCAGCGGCCTCAAACTGGTGGTCCAGACGCGTCCCGTTTTGCCACAGGTAGTGGTGATCACTGCTGGTTGTGCACCCGCTCAACAGTAGTTCCGTCAACGCCACTTGTGTGCTGACATGCACGTCATCAGGACCGATACATGACCATATCGGAAACAGAGCCCGCAGCCAGTCGAACAGAACGCCGTTCTGCGCGGCCGGCACCACCCGCGTAAGTGTCTGAAAGAAGTGGTGGTGCGTATTGATAAAGCCCGGAAGGACGATCTTCCCTTGCGCGTCAAGGTAAGTCGTCGCAGAGTCCGCGCTCGCTCCGTCTATGTATTCGGCCGGCAAGTCGGCCGTTGCCCCCACCCAGACGATCTGTGGACCTTCCATAACGAGCGCGCCGTCAGCGATCTCTTCGCGCGTTTCGTTCATCGTTACCAGGCATTCGGCATTCCTCAAGACGGTCCGGTTGTTCGTCACCAGTTGCTGCTCCCTTTCGGTGAATGCCCTTGTCGGGCTTATCTTGTTGAACCCGTGACTGCCGCGGAAAGCTGTGCACGGGTTAAGTTTCTCTGCTATGGCCCTAATTCATTACAATAGTGGAAGCAGGCTGGGAGTCATCCCTTCATCATCCAACATCTCCTGCAGTTCCACTGTCGAAAGCGGGCGCCCCTTGCCTGCCAGTGCTGTAAGAGCCGCCTCCATCACGTTCGTCCCAAAGCTGCGGCCGTCCAACCGCGGCGTCACCGTAGCCAGATGGGACACACCTCGCTCTCTTAGAAGTGCTACGTCCTCGTCCGTCGTTGTGTTTGTCACAACTGTCTTGCCTTCCAGGTTCGAAGGCAGGTGCTGCCTGATGTAATGGAAATCGTCCGCAATGATCGATGCCCAACTGTATTGCGCCCCGAACTTCGGGACGATCTGCTCCTGCTTTTCACCCGTGGGGTAGATCCACGAAAACGGAAGACGGGACATAACCGGAAGCAGAATCCCTGCCAGCAAGTGCAGAGTGCTCAGGCGCCGTAGGAATACCGGGATCCCCAGTCCGAATGCCAGGTCGCCAAACAGCGGCTGATAACCCATGTCCAGAAAGCCGCGCACCATCGCGTAGCGGCCGACAGCCACACAAAATAGTACCCGCTTGGGATGTGGGGGCAGGAGATTCTGTAGACGCTGCGCAGTCTGTCTCTCGACAACCGTACGAATGCCGCCGCCATCAACCACAGGCGATTGTATGCCGGCTACGATGCTGCGCACGGAATGGAGCGGAAAGTAGCGGTCGTTTACTTCCAGGCCGAGGTCTGCGCCGCCAAAACCGAAGGCATCCACTTGGCCGTCATATTCCAGAAACAGTTGACGCATCCGTTTCTGGTCTCCATCGGCGCCGATCCGCTCCAGGACGACCTGCTCATCCCGGATCGTGGTCT
>VYDA01000155.1 GCA_009843665.1 Caldilineaceae bacterium SB0675_bin_29
CTTCAGAAGATGGTCGATGACGGCAAGGCAGATAACCTGGAGGAGTCCGCCCGCTACCAGGACTGGCAGGACTCCGTTATTGATCCCACCGAACACTTCTACGGTCATTGAAGCCGCGCTGCGCCCTGACATGAAAAAGCGGGCAGTTGACCTGCAACTGCCCGCGCGCGCTCTTGGCCTTTCGGCAACCGTTATTCCTCGAAGTCTTCCGGATAGAGCGACACCAGAATATACCGGTCCAACGGCAGGAATGATACCGCCGCGGCCTGGACCGCTTCCGGCGCCACCGCGTCAGTCCGGCTCTTCACAACCTCCAGATCAACAAAGTTTGCCAGATCGACGCCATCCTCCGAAGCCCAATACTCTAGGATTCGCAACCAGTAGTTGTTTTGCTCCAACTGCTCCTCACGCTGGCGTACGATCTGTGCTCTGGCCTTCTCCATCAGGTCTTCTCTCGGCCCGTTCCCCTGTACGTCGGAGATTAGCCCGAACAGAGCATCCACCAGCTCCTGCACCCGGGCTGGATCACTCCCGAAGTACATGGATATCTCATACAGGCCGTCAGGATCCGGTTCCATAGAAGCGGATGCCCCATAGGCGTATACGCCCCCCAGCGCCTCACGCAACTCTTCGCGCATCAGAATGTCTACGATCGTCTCCAGCATGCGAAGGTGGAGGCGTTTATCCAGCGTGTCTTCACTGGGCCCCGTGAACAGAATGGTCGTCAGACTCTGCTCGTCCTGACCGCGGTAGACCGGAACCTCCACGATTCCCGATGGCGGGTCTGGTGCCACATCCTGCCAGGTCTCTGAGCGACCCAGTGAAGGCAAGTTGCCCAGGTAACGTTGCGACCAGTCAACCATCTGCTCAAGATCGAAATTGCCAACAAACACGAATGTGAAATCGCTGAAATCGGCGAATCGCTCTTGATAGATGGCGAATGCACGCTCCAGATCGAGCGTATCGATTATCTCAAGCGTGGAAACGTTGCGCCGGACAGAATCGCCGAATCGAGCTTCAATGAAGGCGTCTGTCAGCGCGCTGCGGGGGTCCAGTTCTCGATTGCGCAGCGACTCAGTGTACTGGTCCTTTAGCGTCGCAAAGGCGTCGTCATCTGCATTCGGCTGCGTGCCGTATAGGTAGATGAGTTGAAACAGGGTCTCAATATATTCCTGGCCGGAATAGCCGTGGAATCCTTCGTCCAGCTCGCCGATGTACGGAGATACCGTCACCGACTTGTCGGCCAGTAGCCGTTGCAAGGCTGCGTAGCTCACGTCGCCGACCGCACTCTGGCTGACAATGCTGTCGATGAAATCCGCTTCCGGATAGTCCTCATCGCTGACCAGCGAAGAGCCGCCGGGGCTCGTCGCGCTGAAGAGGATCTCCTCCTCCTTGAAAGTGGTCGGTTTCAGCACCACCCTTGCACCGTTGGCCAGCGTCAGTTCGGTGATGTTGTAAGTCTCGTCCGTCTGACGGGAGAGGATCCCCGCTGGCTCCGGTATCTCCGTCAACAGCGCCGTAACCGCCTCGATGTCCTGGTAGGGCTCTACTTCCTTCGTCCCAACGTCGGAGATAACCGCAGCCAGTTCGGCCTCATTGGGCAAACTGTCCGCATCGCGCTCCGGCCCGACTACAAAAACCGACCGGTTGCTTCCCCCTACATAGAGCTCAGCCCTCTGATTGACATCGTCGCGGCTGATTCCTTGTAGCAGGCGGTCAACCAGTTTGAACTCCACCTCAATGCCGGGAACGGCCTCGTTTTCAAGATAGTTGCGGCTGTATTCGCTGGCAAGCGAGTGATTGCGCAGGTTCTCACGATCGTTGAATAACCGCTCGTAGTTATTCAGGATCTCAGACTTCGCTCGCTCAACTTCGGCCGCCGTGAAGCCGTGACGCCGCACACGCTCGACCTCGGTCAGGGCAGCGTCCAGGCTGGAGAGGGCCTCCCCTTGGCGCACCTGTACGCCTACCACCTGGTAGTTATTGCCCCGCACCAGCTGCCCCTCGCTAACGAAGGCCCCAAGGAACGGTGAGTCCGCCTCCCTGGTGAGGTCGTCGAGCCGGAAATTCAGCATCTTGTAGAACAGATTGCCAATCAGTCGGTCACGAAAGACCCCGGCCGAATTCAGGTCCGGTGCAGCCTGCCTGTAGATGATCTGGGCAATCGTTACAGGGAACTCTGGATCGGTGAGAATCAGATAACCTGTGTCTTCATACTCCGGCAGTGAGTAGGAAATCCTGGGTCTTGCCGGCTCCGGCGCTTCCAGACTGCCGAAATGCTCGGTGATCTTCGCTTCGATACTGTCCACATTAATGTCGCCCACGACAATGACCGCCATCAGATCCGGTCGGTACCAGTCCCGATAGAACCTCCGCAATGTCTCAGCCGGCGTGTTCTGTACGATCTCCATGTCGCCAATGGGCATCCGGTCGGTGTAGCGGGATTCGCCCAACAGAAGTGGGAACAGCTGTTTATTCAACCTGCCGCTCGCATTCTGGTCCCGCAACCGTTCCTCTTCCAGGATAACGCCGCGTTCGCTTTCCACCTCTTCTTCAGAAACTGTCGCCCGGCTGGCCCAATCCTCCGCCACCTGGAACGTCGTACTGATAATCTCCTCGTCATCGGTCGGGAATTCCAGGAAATAGACCGTTTCATCGAACGAGGTATAGGCGTTCACGTCCGGCCCGAACGACATGCCAACGGTCTCAAAGTAGTCTATCAGCGCCTGCTTGGGGAAACGCTCAGTCCCGTTGAACATCATGTGCTCAAGAAAATGGGCCAGCCCCAGCTGGTCCTCGTCCTCCTGGATGGAGCCCGCATTGATCACCAGCATCAAGGTGGCCCGGTTCGCCGGTTCGGTATTGTGTCGGATGTAATAGGTCAATCCGTTGTCCAGCTGCTCCTTGCGTATGCTCGGGTCCAGCGCGATCGGCGCGTTCATGTCCAGCGTTTCGCTGTCCAGGTCCAGGAACGCCTGCTCCGGTTCGCTTTCCTCGCCGGGAGACGCCGCCTGCTCAGTTCCTGATTCCGTTGTCTCCGCAGAGCTGGCCGGTGGGGGTTCCATCCCTTCGCACGCACTGGCGAGCAGTGCAATCAGCGCCAGGAGCGCCACCAAAATCTTCAGATTTCTCGGTCCCAGCCCGGTAATTCTCCGCCTTCCTTTCGTGCGCGTCGAACCTACGGGATGATTTGTTTCTGCATTCTTCATACTTGACTCCTTGATTTCTTCGATTGTAAGAAGCTCGCACCCGCCCTTACCAATGTAAGCTCCGATTGTAAACATCCTGTTACCTTTTGATGAAGTTTTCTCAACGAGCAGGCCAAACTCGGCCAATCAAAAGGTGATAAAAGAGTACAAGCTATCACCAGAACAAGCAAAAAAAGTCTACCCAACCACAGTCAATTTACTACCCGGATCGAGGCGAGCGAGGCTGCCCCTTTCCGCAATTCTTAGGGCGGTCGAGCCTTCGGCCCTCCCTTGTGAGGGGGGACTCCCCCCTCAACGCCCCCCTTCAACCACATACGTCGACGACAGAGTGTCGACAGTCGTGACAGGTGTCATATCGAGTAAGTTTCGTCAAACCACGTCCCTCCAGTCCTCGAGCCAATCTCACTTAGACAGAATTGCGGCCCTCACTCCTCTCCATTCTCTTCTCACCCTCGTGCCTGCCCACGCTCACCCCAAAAAAAGGACTGCGCACGTTGACGTAACATGCTTGACAAACTGAGCGCGCTTGCCATACAATTGTCAGCAAGTGCGACCCATAACGAGAATCAATCGAGATGGCCTTGGAAGCTCTGCTGTTCCCGTCCGTCAGCCCTCGCCGGCAAGCGGACGCTGGGATATGAGAATTCCGGGTCTGAGCGTTACTCAGGGCTACCTGCTTCATCCGTACCGAAATACTGGCGGCGAAGCAGACAACAGGCAAGGAGACAACTGTGTCGAACATCGGTTGGAAAGACGTCCTGGCGGATAAAATGTCCGATGACCTGGCCCACGAAATCGATATTTTCGAAGGCCAGATGGAACTGATGGGCCAAGGCAAACTCGACGAAAAGGTCTTCGCCGAAACGCGTCTGCGTCGAGGCGTGTACGGCCAGCGCTACGATAATGGC
The DNA here is from genome assembly GCA_009843665.1 of Caldilineaceae bacterium SB0675_bin_29. Classification (GTDB taxonomy): domain Bacteria; phylum Chloroflexota; class Anaerolineae; order Caldilineales; family Caldilineaceae; genus Bin5. The sequence goes on from VYDA01000155.1 coordinate 4,118, forward strand.
CAGCGGCACGACGGCTTTGAGAGCCGTGAGCTCGATTTCGAAGAGAAGGAGCGGATCAAGGGGCCCGATACCCTCTGGCATGCACCAGGCATGCAGCGCATTAAGGTGCCCGGCGGTGGCCTGACAGCGGACCAGCTCGACGTGCTGGCCCAGGTTGCAGACGAATACTCCGACGGCATTTTGCATGTCACCACGCGCCAGGATTTCCAATTGCACTTTGTCCATATCGAGGACACCCCGGACATGATGCGCCGCCTGGCCTCGGTCGGCATCACAACTCGAGAAGCCTGCGGCAACTCCGTACGCAACGTCACCTGCTGTCATCTGGCCGGCGTCTGCCAAACAGAAGTCTTTGACGCAACCCCGTACTCCGAAGCCTACGCCCAGTTCCTGCTCGGCCATGACGATGTGCAAGACTTTGGCCGCAAGTTCAAGCCGGCCTTTTCCGGTTGCGAAGCCGAAGCCTGTGGCCTGGTGATGATGCATGACATGGGCTATCTTGCCCAGATTAAGGAAGTGGACGGCAAGCCCAAGCGCGGCTTTAAGGTTTTTGTAGGCGGCGGCCTCGGCACGGTACCGCAT
>VYDA01000525.1 GCA_009843665.1 Caldilineaceae bacterium SB0675_bin_29
TTCTTCTGCCGGTCAATGCCAACGTCATCGTCGGTGACACCGAAGGGCAAGGCGTCAAAATGCGAGCTTCGCCGGGCCTGAACGGCGAACTGGTAGAAATAATCCCTGAAGGAACAATTGTGGTTGTCCTGGCCGCAGACCCCGACTCTCAACATGCCGAATACCCTGTTCCTGCCGATGGATATCTGTGGTACCGGATGAGAGTGACAGGCATGGCGGATTCCAGTGACAATCCGCTCATCGGATGGAGCGCCTCGGAATTCTTCGTTGTAGACAACCAATGACCATCGCTTCTCGTTCTGACACCCCCGCTATGGACCTGCTCCTTGACAGGATAGAAAAACTGCGAAAGAGCATTTCGCATCACCAGTACCGCTACTACGTCGTCGACGACCCGGAGATCAGCGACGCCGAATTCGACTCCCTGTTTCGAGAGCTTCAGTCTCTGGAAGAACAGCACCCCGAATTTAGAGATCTCAACAGCCCAACTGTCCGAGTCGGCGGCGCAGTGGCCGAGCGCTTTGCGAAGGTGCAGCACCAGGTCCCCGTACTCAGCCTGGCAAACGCCTTTGGCGAAGACGACCTTCATCGCTGGCGCGAACGCCTTCTGCGCCTTCTCCCTGAAGAGGAGCAGCCCCGCCTCGCCTATGTGGTGGAGCCGAAGTTTGACGGCCTGACCGTAGTCCTGCAGTACGACGATGGAAGATTTACCCTCGGCGCCACACGCGGTGACGGCGAAACCGGCGAAAACATCACCCCCAACCTGCGCACCGTTCTTCAATTGCCGCTTCAGATTCCAGTTACGGAAGCCAATGGCCGCAGCGGGATACAACCCCCGCGTCGCCTGATCCTACGCGGGGAAGTGTATGTCGAGGAAAGCGATTTCCTCTCCTTCAACCACGAGCAGGCCGAGAAGGGAGAGCGCACCTACGCCAATCCTCGCAATTTCGCCGCTGGCTCACTGCGCCTGTTGGACAGCCGTATCACCGCAGAGCGCCCGCTAAAGCTCTGGACCTATCAGGTTTTTCTTGAAGAAGGCCCGGAGCACCCTCCCCTTTCCCACTGGGACTCGTTGGAACACCTGCGCGCATACGGCTTCCCCGTCAGTGACGAGCCGAGGCGCTTCGACGACGGTCAGTGGGAAGACCTCATCGAATTTGTAGGAAGCTGGCATGAACTCAGATCCAGACTGCCTTACGACTTGGACGGCATGGTCGTAAAAGTAGATCTGCTCTCCCAGCGGGAGCTATTGGGCTTTACCGGCAAGGACCCTCGCTGGGCTGTCGCCTTCAAGACAGGTGGTGAGGAAGCGACGACCAAGCTGCTGGACATTGGCGTCAAGATTGGCCGTACGGGCGCGGTGACTCCCAACGCAGTCCTGGAGCCTGTCCCCATCGGCGGTGTGACTGTTCAGGCCGCCACACTCCATAACGCCGACTACATTGAAGAGCTGGATATCCGCATCGGAGACACCGTGCTTGTCAAGCGCGCAGGTGATGTCATTCCCAAGGTTCTGCGGCCGATCAAGGACCTCCGAGACGGCTCAGAACGACCTTGGAATATGCCTGCAAACTGCCCGTCCTGTTCGGAGCCCCTGGAGCGTCCACCCGTAGAAGCTGCAACCTACTGTGTCAACAATGCTTGTCCCGACCAGCTCATTCGAAAAGTTGAATATTTTGTCTCCCGAGGAGCCATGGACATAGTAGGCATGGGTTCAAAACAGGCTGAGCTGTTCGTCAATGAGGGCCACGTAAAGACCCTTGCCGACATCTACCGGCTGCCTTGGGAAGAGATAGAGAAAATCGAAGGCTATGGGGAACGGCGCATACAGAACTTGCAATTAGCCGTCGAAGAGAGCAAGTCACGAGGAGCAACGCGTCTTCTCACCGCTTTGGGGATTCGATTTGTCGGCAACGTGGTTGCCGAGCTGGTGATGGCCCAATTTGACTCGCTTCATGAACTCATGGAAGCAGACGTGGAAACCCTTAGCGAGATCGAAGGAGTGGGCCCCAAGATTGCCGAGGCGTTGGTCTCCTACTTCAGACTGGAGCCCAATAGGGTTCTGGTACATTCATTGGCCGGTCTTGGTGTGAGTCTCGCAGAATCCACTTCGGAACAAGAGGGTGTAGAGCAGTCGCAGCCTTTTGCGGGCAAGACCTTCGTGATTACCGGGACGCTCCCGACATTGAGCCGCGCCGAAGCCAAAGCTCGTATCGAGGCCTGGGGTGGAAAGGTAACGGGTAGCGTCAGTGCAAAGACCGACTTTCTGCTTGCTGGAGAGAAGGCCGGCAGCAAGCTGAATAAGGCGAAGCAGTTGGGCGTCCACATCTTGGCTGAACCGGAGCTGCTGCGCGCTGCAAATCTGGGGAAGTGAAGCAGAAAGGTTTGGGTACCTTTCTCCCTTCGACGCGCGCACGCAAACGGAATAGGCCAATTGCTCCGGATTCGATAAAATTCTAAGGGTTGGCGATCGAGACGCAAACATACATACAAGTACCGCCACTGGCTGGAGGCGAACGTCTGTCCTTGCAACCTTCGGATGCGGTGCTTCGCATGCTGGAAGACGGTTCCGCTCGCCAAAAGAGAGGCGAGCTGGATTTGGCTGCGCGCAGCTATGTCGGCGCGGCAAGACTTGCCGCTGAGAGTCATGACCCGGCCGGTCAGGGTCGAGCGTTTGCGCAATTGGCAGCGCTGGAAGAGGCCCGCGGCCAAGTGGAGGAAGCCTTCGGCCACAACCGAGTGGCCCAGGAAGTCTTCCTCTCAATTGGAGACGGCGCCGGGCTGGTTCAGTCGTTTCGTGTGGATGCATTCCTGCACATCCGGCGCAGAGAGTACACCTCTGCTGCCCACAGCTTCGCCAAGGCTCTGAGCCTGTCAATACAGCTTGATGGCGGGCTGGTTATGACGACCCTGGATCAGATGGTGCCGGCAGCAAGACATCTGATCGATTCGGACCAGGTTTCCGCATTGCTCCCCTTGGGAGCCGCTCTTGACCGGGCTTTGGAGAACTCTGGCCAGGAACAGATGCCGGGTCTGGAAGAATTCACCGAATTGGCCAGGACACTTGCGGGCGTTCTGGCGCCACTCGGCGTAATGGCCGGCGAGCCGGGTCTTTCTGATTCCAAACGCCGCCAACTGGCGGCGCGGTCTACGCATCAGGCATGGCTTATAGACGCACTCACGAGACAGCGCTGGGGACTGGCTGCCTTAGTGAAGATGACGTTGCAGACAAAACTGAGTTTTCATGAGGAACTGGACTGAGAATCATGAGTGAAATCTGGACCCCTGGCAGCCCTCCTCCTACGCAATCGTCTGGCGGAATCGAACTGCCAAAGGGGTTTTCCACCTCAAGACGGGACCAGCAGTCTCAACCCGATGCAGAAGCCGAAGCGCCAACTCCTGACGATCAGGCGGTGGCCCAGGACGGAGCCGAGGAGGCGGCGCAGCCGGAAGACGCGGCCCAGGGCGAACAGAGTCAGCAGCCCGAAATTGATCTGCTCTTTCCTCCCTCTGGCGCACAGGTCACCTGTCCCAGCTGCGGGGCAGCCTACACCGCCGCCGTTTTTACAATTGTTGACCTGGGAGCAAACCCCGAACTGAAAGGGCTGGTCTTGGCGGGGCAGATCAACACGGCGGTCTGCAACGCTTGCGGCGCTGGCGGTCCGCTCAGTGTGCCCCTGATGGTCCACGATCCGGAACACGAATTCCTGGGAGTTGTTGTCCCTGGCCAGGCCAGATTGGACGACATGCAAACTCAGAAAATGATTGGCGAAATGAGCCAGGCGCTGATGGCCCGGCTCCCTTCCGATCAGCGCAAAGGCTACATGTTCCAGGCACAACAGTTTTTTGAGTGGGACTCTCTGATTGAGAAGCTGTGGGGGTTTGAAGGTGTCACACCGGAGATGCTCCGTCGCCGCCGCGAGCAATCGGAGTTGATTGGCAATCTCGTTCGCTTGGGCAGCGACGAAAGTGCCATGAAGATGGTAGCAGATCGCAACAAGACGTTGATAGATTCGAGTTTCTTTGTTCTGTTGGGGCAGGTAATCAACGCCGTTGCAGCCGAGGGCCAAACTGAGCAACACGAAGCCCTCGTAAGCCTGCGAAGCTCTCTACTTGAGACCACGGAGGCCGGTCAGGAACTCAAGGCCCTGGAAGAGCGGGTACAGGAAGCGCTTTCCCGAATCGGTCCGAATACAACCCGCGAACAACTGCTATCCCAGCTGCTCAGCTACTGGCAGGAAGGAGAGAACGGCGAGGCAGTCGCAACTGCAATTCTGAATGCAGCTGCCGGGCTCACCGATTACCAGTTCCTTCTCGGACTCGCCGACCGGTTGGAAAACTCCACCGACCCCGAGGAGCGCGCGGCACTCATTGCCATTCGTGAACGGATAGTCGAGATTGGCGAGCAACGTAGTCAGAGCCAGCAGGCGGCGGCACAGCAGGTACAAGCTGTCCTGCAGGAAGTCTTACAGGCGCCCGATACCGACGCCGCCCTCAAGGAAAACGCCGATCAGATTAACGAGATGTTCCTCGCCGTTCTTGCCTCAAACATCAGGCAGGCTGAGCAGAATAGAGCAACTTTCGCCGCCCAGAGGCTGCGTACCATCTATGAAAAGGCGGTCGCAATTCTGGAAGAGCAGATGCCGCCCGAAATGAAGCTTTTGAATCGCCTATTGTC